>NZ_DBEXAY010000070.1:0-19368 GCF_048170485.1 Victivallis sp.
ACTGCGAATGGCACTACCTTTTCTCTGCATTTTTGAGCTCCTTTTTCGGTAATTTGGTTTGAGTAAATTTCCAAAGTTACTCGACAAAGGAGTTCTTTTCTACTCCGACAATTGCTTGTCACCTATACATGGTATCTTTCCCTTTTCCCGTAATACAGGGAATATAGATTCCTCCGGAAGAAGTTGCAAATATAAAACTGGAATTTTTTCTGCCCCGGAAGCAGTTCCGTTACAAAAACAATACCGGCAGCGTTCCCCCCTTTCCCCGGAACCCGGGAACCGGAGAGACGCTGCCGGCCGATGCGGAACCGTGCGGTTTACAGCACCTTCACCGCAAGTTCAAAACCATCCCCGTCGGCGACCGCGGCGGCGCTGGTCACCGGATTGGTGAAATCGGCGAAAATTCCGCCGTTCACAATGTAGGAGGCGGCGCATTCGGCGCAGACCCCGTCGAACCCGGTCGTAACCTGATGCTGGCTCGGCGTGTTCTTCTCGTAGGTAGAGAGATAACGGACCTCGCCGGGGACCAGCGGGAACTCCCGCACCAGCAGCGCGTCCTTGCGAATGATTCCGAGATAACCGACCGGCTTTTTGTTGCTGACAACCGCGACAATCCGGGGGGTGTCGAGGGAATCCTTCTCATAATCCATCGCCAGCAATCCCAGGCTGATGGCGTCGCGGGGCGGAATCCCCATGGCGATCTTTTCGACGATGGGGTCGGTCTGCGAACCGTTGGTGGCGACCGCCCACTCGCCGGCGATGCGGATGCAATTGTAACTGATGTAGGGATTTTTCCGCAGGTCGGATTCAAATCCCGCCCGGGGGAGGATCGCGACCTGGCCGCCGATCAGCACGGCCTCGCGGTTGGGGAAACTGCGGGAGGAGACACGATACATGGCGGCGGCCTTGCCCGCCGGAGTCATGCCGATGGCGACGATTCTGCCGAGATACATGGTAAAGAACCTCTTTTGGTTGCAAATTGAGAATGACGTTCCTATAAGAGACCACAGCAAGCAGCCGAAATCAAATCCGAAACCGGAAAAATCGGCAAGATTCCCCGAAAAACCGTTCCCTGGAATCAACGGTGCAGGCCATCGCAGCGGAGGAGAAAGCGGAACGCATCCGCCCAGCTCCGGAGAAACGCACGCACCTCTTTCCGCGGCGTGACAGTCAGCAGTTTAATGGCATTGCCGGCCAGCCGGCAGAGTTCCGGAGAATAGAGGTGGTAATTGGCCGCCGGACACCCCGTTTCACGCCGGAAAAGCGCGTCGAACGGCCCATCCCCGGCAAGGCTCATCTTCGCCGAACTGCGGCGCACCGGAATCCCGTCACGGCTGCGCCCGAACTGATTTTGGAAAGAGGGCGAGAGCAGAAAACTCACCATCTGTTCAATCCTCCGGGAGTCCGTACACTCGTTGCGCACACAGAGCAGCTCCACGCCGTACACATTGATCCGCCGCCCGTTTTCGGGAAGCGGGAGCGGAACCGCCCCGAATGCGCTCCCATCCTCGTCCGGGAAAAGCTGGGTGATCTCCTGCCGGGTCAGAATCAGCAACGCCTCCGGCGGCGGTCCATTGCCGGCGGAGCGGAATTTCGGAGGCCCCAGAATCTCCAGCAGTCGGCAATACTCCTCCACCGCACGAACCGTGGCGGGGGAGTCGATCCGCACCGGATCCCTCTCCGACGGGTCGAGAAAGCATCCGCCGAACCTGCTGATGATCGCAAAGAAATCGAACAGCAGGCTGGGATAGGGCAGCACAGCCTCCGACGGCAGCCGGCGACGGAGATTCCGGATGCACTCCAGAAACTCCTCCCAGCTCCACTCCGGCCGCGGCTCCGGACAGCCGCACTCCGCGAAAATCCGGCGGTTGAACACCACCACCCGCGGGGAAAACCGAATGGGCAGCCCGCACAGCTCTCCGCCGAACCGATAGGGCGCGAACGCCTCCTCGCAAAACTGCGACGAATCGGGAAAACATTTCCGGAAATACGGCGCAAGATCCAGGTAGTCACGATGGTTCTGCAACAGATCGTAGGAGACACGGAACTCGAACGCAGCCCGCTCGAATCCGGTGACAATCCGCAGATCCGGGAAACGGCTTCTCAGAGAGGAGACAAATTCCCGCCCCGTCCGGCTCCGGTCGCGGGACTGCGAAAGAAAGAGCCGGATCGTATCCGGCAGCAACCGGCGACGCCAGTGCTCGCACACATAGGTCCCGCTGCGGGAGATGCTGACGAACACCCCCTGCTGAACCAAACTCTCGATCACCGACTGCATATAGGTGAAACTGCACTGCGCTTCAACGGCGAGCTGTCGCGCCCCGGGGAGCTTGGCGCCGCTCGGCCACTGCCCGCTCTCCACCCGGTCGAGGAGGAAGTTGCGAAGCGCGACATTCTTTTCCTGCATCCGGACCAAGTTTCGCCTCCATTTCATCTGTTATCTCTTCCCGGATAATGTAATCCGGCATCTGACGAAGTCAATGGCGGAATGGAAAATTTTCACGGATATCCTTCCCCGCCGCATGATCCTCCCCTCCATGGCCTCTCTCTAATCGATCCCTCCCCAGAACAGGTTTCAACTCCAGAAAAAGCATATTTTTTCCTCCCCCTCTCTTGCATTTCCGGAAAATTCATCTATTTTAAGAAATGTTATCAATTTTGAGGAAAGATATGAGAGTCAGCATCACAACCAGTGTGAATCCGGGAATCGGCGGTCATCGTCCGGTTGCCGCTGCCGTATCCGCCCTCCTGTCGCTTCGACTTACTCGCGCCGGCCGCGCCTGAGCAGGTTGCAAGCACCATCCTCTTCTTCCTGCATTCCGGTTCCGCCGGCGTGAACCACGAGAGGGAGAACCGTCTCTTATCCGCAAGGTCCGGAAGTTGAGCTCTTCCCCCCGCAAGCATTTTCATTTCGTTACAGCGGTTTCATCATTTTGAGAGATAAAGGAGAATTTCATCATGGCAGAGTATCCGAAATACCGTTCCGCCGATCCGGTGGAAATCGAAAACCGACAGTGGCCGTCGCGCCGCATCACCGCTCCGCCCGTCTGGGCGTCGGTCGACCTGCGCGACGGCAACCAGGCGTTCATCCGCCCGATGGATGTGGCGGCCAAACTCCGCTACTTCCAGATGCTCGCTCAAATCGGATTCCGGGAGATCGAAGTGGGATATCCGGCCGCGTCGAAGGAGGAGTTCGCCTTCCTCCGGCAGCTGATCGAAGAGGGGCAGATTCCGGAGAATGTCCGGATCTCCGTGCTCACCGCCGCGCGGCCCGACCTCATCGAACGCACCATCGAGGCAATCCGGGGCGTGGACCGGGCGACCATCCACTGCTACGCCGCCACCTCCGAACTCCACCGCCGCTTCGTCTTCAACAAGAGTGAGCAGGAGCTCACCGAGATGGCGGTCGAGAGCACCCGGCAGATCCGCGACGCGGTGGAATCCGCCGGGCTCCGCGGCCGCATCGCCTATGAATTCTCGCCGGAGGAGTTCAGCGACAGCCGCCTCGGCTTCGTCGTCGACCTCGCCGCCGCCGTCGAAGAGGCGTGGGCGAGCCGCGGCAAGGAGGACTTCATCCTGAACCTGCCGGAGACGGTGGAGCGCCGGCCGCCCTACGAGTACGCCGACATGGTCGAGGCGTTCGTGCGGCGCTACCCGGCGATGGAGCGGACCATGCTCAGCGTCCACACCCACAACGATCAGGGCGGCGCGGTCGCGGCCGCCGAGATGGCGGTGCTCGCCGGCGCCGAACGGGTCGAAGGAACCCTCCTCGGCCACGGCGAACGCACCGGCAACATGGATCTGGTCACCTTCGCGCTGAACCTCAAATCGCGCGGCGTGGAGCCGGGGCTGGATTTCCGCCGTCTGTCCGAAATCGTCGAATTCATCGAAGAGGTTTCCGGCATATCGGTTCACCCCCGCGCCCCCTACGCAGGCGAGCTGGTCTTCACCGCCTTCTCCGGCACCCATCAGGATGCCATCCGCAAGGGGCTGGCCCAGCAGGAGGCGATCGCCGAAACCTTCCATCAGGGGTGGAAGGTTCCCTATCTGCACCTCGATCCCCGGGATGTCGGGCGCAGTCATGACGGACTCATCCGCATCAACAGCCAGTCGGGCAAAGGGGGCGTCGCCTACGTTCTGGAGAACGTCTACGGCATCGAGGTGCCGAAGGCGATGCAGCCGCAGGTTGCGGCGGCGGTCCAGCAGGAGGCCGAACGTTCCGGAGGCGAACTTGCCGCGCCGGACATTCACCGGATCTTTCTCGAGAAATTCGTCGAACCGTCAGGCCGGATTGAACTCAAGAACTTCCGCATCCAGCGCCCGGCGCCGACCGGCATCGACCAGACCGGCGTCGAACTCGCGCTCAAGGCGGGCGGTTCGGTCTACGCGGTCATCGGCACCGGCGGCGGCCCGATCGAAGCGGCGGCCGCGGCACTCCGCCGCTGCCCGGCAGTTCCGCCGTTCCGGGTGGAGGCCTACTCCGAACACGCGCTAGGACGCGGCTCGGATGCCCGCGCCATCGCCTTCATCGGTCTGAAAACCGACGACGGCAAGGTGATTTACGGCGCCGGAATTCACGAGAACGTCAACATCGCGGCCATCACCGCGATGGTCAACGCCCTCAATCGTTTTCCGGAATAAGTTCGAAATCGGCGCCGAGGGCACGGAAATCCCGGACGAAATCCGGGTAGGTGACCTCGGCCGCCTCGATCTCCCCGACGACCGTCTCCCCTTCGGCGGCAAGTCCGGCCACCGCGAGCGCCATGCCGATCCGGTGGTCGCCGTGGCTGTGGACCTTCGCCCCGTGCAGGGAGCCGCCCCGGATCACCATGCCGTCAGGCAATTCTTCGATCTCGGCCCCCATTTTGGTCAGCTCCGCCGTTATCACCGCGATGCGGTCGGTCTCCTTGACCCGCGCCTGCGGCACGTTGACCAGCCTCGTCTCCCCGTCGGCCAGTGCGGCGGCGACCGCCATCACCGGCAGGGCGTCGGGGGTGGCGTTGAGGTCGAGCGTCCGGCCCTGAAGTTTTCCGGATGCCGGTTCGACAAAGAGCTCCCCGTCGCGGCGGATTTTCGCGCCCATCTCTTCGAGCAGGGCGAACACCTGCTTGTCCCCCTGCGCGTCGTCAAAGTCGAGGTTGCGGATCTCCACCCCCTCCCCGGCGACCGCGGCGGCGACCAGCGGAAAGGCCGCGGTGGAGAAGTCCGCCGGAATCACCCGTTCAAAGGGGTGATACTTCTGCCCGCCGGGAATCCGCCAGTGGAGCATATCCTCACTGCCGCTCCAGCGGATGCCGAGCGCATCGAGCCAGGCGAGCGTGATGCCGACGTAGGGCTTCTCATGCAGGAATTCCAGATCGATCGTCGAATCCTCCGGAAGCACCGGCAAAGCAAAGAGCAGCGAGGTAAGGAACTGCGACGTGGTGCCGTCCACCTCCGTCGCGCCGCCGTGGAGCGGGCCGGAAATCCGGAACGGGCACTTCCCGCCCCGCGACTCCACCTTCGCACCGAGTTTTTCCAGCGCCGAGAGAAGTCCGGACATCAGCCGGGTGCGGAGCGACGAATCCCCGTCAAATCCGATCGGGAAATTCTGGAGCGCCGCCACCGAAGTGAGCATCCGCAATCCGGTTCCCGAATTGCCGAGGTCGAGCGGCGACCCGGGATCGGTGAACCGCCCGCCGGTGCCGGTGATCTCCCAGCGGCCGGGCAACTCCTTCACCGTCGCGCCGAGACGGCAGGCCGCCGTGAGCGTCGAACGGGTGTCGGCGGATTCCAGCGGTGCGACAAGGGTGCTGGTTCCTTCGGCCAGCAGGGCGGCGGTGATGCCGCGAATGGTGTGCGACTTCGACCCGATGACCGCGATCGAACCGCGGATTCTGGAGGGAACAACTTTCAAATCCATAATTTTCAACGCATCCTGTTTGTAGAATTAATCATCGAAAGAACCATTTCCGCCCGGCGGGAGCGGCTGCCCGACACGCAGCAGCTCGCGCTCGAGCGCCTCGCGTTCGGTAAAAGGAAAGAGTTTCCACCTCCGCCCCGGCTCCGTCAGCAGCGGCTTCAACACCCGGCTGGAGACGAGCGCGTAATCGGAGAGGGCCAGCGTCAGGCGCTCCGGCGCCTTCACACCGGTGACCTTCCCCGCCCGGCTGACCGAAACCGTCACGTCGGTGAATCTCGGAATCCGCTTCCACCGCTTTGCCAGCGCGAACTGCTCTTCGGCGAAACGGTGAAGCTCCTTCCCGGAGAGTTCGATCGTGCAGACCCGGTTCTCGTAGGGGATCAGCCGGAACAGTGCGTCACGCGTCACCTCCGGCCCGATGGATCCATCTCCGCTCCGCACGGCGAAGAAAGCGGCCTCCGCCCCGGTCGCCCGCCGGAGCGCTTCACAGCCGGTTTTCCCGAACGCGAAATCGTACTCCCGTTCCTTCGGCTGGCGCAACGGCCGGCTCAACCGGACAAACGGGCGAAGCGCCTCCGCGCGCCAGGCGGCGCGATAGGGCTCAAGCAACCGGACCGCCTCGGAATCCACCTTCTCCGGCACCGGACGAAGCAGTTCGGAACGGATTCTCCGGATCTTGCGGGTTTCGTCATCGACCTCGACCCGGATCCGGGCGACGGCCGCGGCGTGGGAACCGGCCTGCACATACCAGGCGCGCCCGGCCCGCTCCCCCGGATGCTCCTCGTGGCTGTGGGCGCCGAGCACCAGATCGATTTCGGGGAAATCGCGCAGAAATGCGGAAAGCGCGCCGACCGAACTGTAAAGCCCGTTGTGCCAGGCGAGCACCACCACATCGGGCCGCGCGGCGCGCACCTCCGGCATGATCGCGCTCAGCGCGGAGTACGCCCCCCGGAACTCCAGACCGCTCCCCGGCAGAACCCGCTGCGCCATCTTCGGGTCGGTCATGCCGATGACGGCACAGCGAACTCCATTCCGTTCGAAGAGCTTCCATTTTCCGGCCGCCGGTTCCTTCCAGTCGGCGGCGAGCACCGCGCCCTGAAAGGAGCGCACGAGCCCGAGCAGGTTGTCGCGCCCGAATTCGAAATCGTGGTTGCCGGGCACCCAGACGTCGTACCCGAAGAGATTGAGCAGGGCGATCATCCCTTTCCCATTGCTGTGGCGCGAGATCGAACTGCCCTGCACGGTGTCGCCGCAGTCAATGCGCAACGCCTCCGCGCCGCCGGTGCGGAGAACGGAGCCGAGCGACGGCATCTTCTCCAGCCGTCCGTGAAGATCGGCGGTGCAGAGAATTTCAAGCTCCGCGCCGGCAAGAAGAAAGAGCTGAAGCGCGGCAAGAAGAATTGCGAAACATTTCATAGTCACTCAACATAACACCGGAGCCCCCTTTTTTCAACCGCAAAGCCGAAAAACTCGTTTTTTTTGCAATTCCGGACTTGCATGATGGAAGAAACGGGTCCATATTAATAGACGTTATCGCTTGTAATTGACGAGATATTGAATCAATATAGAACATACGAGGTGTCAAATGTCTCAGCATCCGAGTCTCCGCGTCGGCGGCAAGATCCGCAAAATCCGCAATGTGATGAAGCGTTATGAGCGCATCAACGTCCTGCTGGCCGACGGCCGGATCAAGGAGGACAAAGTCCTCGGTCTGCCGAAGACCAAACCGGTGGAAATCTAAGCTGCCGCCGGGAACGGGAGGCGCGGAGCGGGCAACCGCTGCCGCGCCTTTTGCATTTCCGGGCGGGACACCGCCGGAGGAGAATCGATGCAGAACAAGTTCGACACCCTGGTCCCCGACACCATCTTCGCCGCGGCGGAGCGGGCGCTCGAACGCCGCTTTTCCGGCGTGCTGCTGCCGCTGCCGAGCTACATCAACCGCGTCTACGAGATGGAGAGCTGCCGCCGCGAACGGTTCATTCTGAAATTCTACCGCCCCGGCCGCTGGAGCCGCGACGCCCTGCTCGAAGAGCATCTCTTCACCCTCGAATGCAAAGCGGCGGAGATTCCCGTCGTCGCCCCGCTCCGGCTGGCGAACGGAACCACGCTCGGCGAAACGGAGAACGGGATCTATTTTGCCGTCTTCCCCAAGCGGTGGGGGCGCGCCCTCGAAGAGGGAGAGGACGAACTCTGGATCCGGCTCGGTGCCCTGCTCGCCCGCGTCCACACCGTCGGAGCCGCCCGCCCGGCGCCGCACCGGGAGATCCTCGCCCCGCGGGAAAACACCCTGTCGGAAACAGCGCGGCTGCTGAGCTCCGGCGTGGCCGAAGGGCGCTCCCTCGACGAACTCTCCGCCGTGCTGAAGGCGATCCTCCGGGTCCTGCTGGCGAAATTCCGGGATGGGGAACGCATCCGCCTCCACGGCGACTGCCACAAGGGGAACGTCCTCGAACGCCCCGGCGAAGGGTTGATGCTGATCGATTTCGACGACATGCTCACCGGCCCGCCGGTGCAGGATCTCTGGCTGCTGCTGCCCGGCCCGGTCGAAGAGTGCACCCGCGAGCTGGAACTTCTGCTGCGCGGCTACGAGTCACTGCGGGAGTTCGACCGCCGCAGTCTCGACCAGATCGAACTGCTCCGCGCCATGCGGATGATCTACTTTCTGGACTGGAACGCCCGCCAGCGCAGCGACCGGAACTTCCGCGAACGCAATCCCGACTGGGGGTCGGATTCCTTCTGGCGGCGGGAAATCGCCTCCCTCGCCGAACAGCTCTCGATCATTAATCACGACGGAATTTCTTGAAAAATCGGCAATCCGGTGTTACCTTAACGCATTATCATGGCGTTTCTGCAAAATCGGAAAGGAGACCGCATGAAGCCGTTTTTTGTTTTTTCAGGACAGGGAGCCCAGACGGTCGGCATGGGCAAGGACCTCGCCGCCGCCTGCCCGGAAGCCCGGGCGTTCTTCGAAGAAGCCGACTCCGTACTCGGCTATGACCAGAGTTCCATCATCTTCGACGGCCCCGTCGAAAAACTGACCGAAAGCCGCTTCTGCCAGCCCTCCATCTATACGATGAGCTGCGCCGCGCTGGCCGCATTCCGGGTGAAATTCCCCGACGTCAAGCCGGTCGCCTGCGCCGGGCTCAGCCTCGGCGAATACGGCGCGCTCTACGCCGGCGGCGCCTTCCGCTTTGCCGACGGCCTCCGGCTGCTCGCCCGCCGGGCCGAACTCATGGACGCCGCCTGCCGGAGCACCTCCGGCGGCATGGCGAGCGTCCTCGGCGGTGATCCCGCGGCAATCCGCGAAGTCTGCGCCGAATGCGGCATCGACGTCGCCAACTACAACAGCCCCGGCCAGATCGTCATCTCCGGCGAGAAGAGCAAACTCGCCGCCGCGGTCGATGCACTCAAGGCGCGCGGAATGCGCAAGGTGATCCTGCTCAACGTCGCCGGCGCCTTCCACTCCCGGCTGATGAAACCCGCCGGCGATGCGCTGGTCAACGTTCTGGCCACCGCGCCGATCGAACTGCCGTCGGTTCCGGTCTACCACAACTTCACCGCCGCTCCGGCGAAGGACCTCACCGAACTGCGGAACAATCTCGCATCGCAGGTGGCCGGCTCCGTCCGCTGGGAGGAGTGCGTGCGCGCGATGGTCGCCGCCGGCGGCGACACGATGATCGAATTCGGCCCCGGCAACGTGCTGACCGGGCTGCTGCGCCGGACACTCCCGGAGATCCGCGGCATCAACGTCAACAGCGTCGAAACGCTCGACGCCATCGAACTGTGAACCCCAGAACGAAACGATTTAAGGAAGGGAAAGAGGAAATGAGTCAGGAAAAACGTCTGGAGGGCAAGGTGGCCCTCGTCACCGGCGGAGCCCGCGGCATCGGCAAAGCGATCTGCACCCGGCTGGCCGCGGAGGGCGCCGCTCTCGCGATCGTCGATATCATGCTCGACGTCGCGCAGGCGACCGCCGATGAATTCAAGGCGGCGGGGGTCAACGCCCGCGCCTACGCCGCGAACGTGGCCAAGTTCGAAGACGCCGAAAAGACCGTCGCCGCCGTCGTCGCCGACTTCGGCAAGCTCGACATTCTGGTCAACAACGCCGGCATCACCAAAGACACCCTGATGCTCAAGATGACCGAAGATATGTGGGATGCGGTGATCGCCGTCAACCTCAAGGGCACCTTCAACTTCACCAAGGCCGCGGTCCGGCCGATGATGAAACAGCGCGCCGGCAAGATCGTCAACATCGCCTCGGTCGTCGGCCGCATGGGCAATGTCGGGCAGGCGAACTACTCCGCCTCCAAGGCCGGCGTGATCGCTCTGGCGAAGACGACCGCCAAGGAGTTCGCCACCCGGAACATCCAGGCCAACGCGGTGGCGCCGGGCTTCATCGAGACCGACATGACCGCCAAGCTGCCGCAGGAGGCGCGCGACGCCTTCCTGACGGTGATTCCGGCCAAGCGCGGCGGCCGGCCCGAGGATGTGGCCAATGTGGTCTACTTCCTCTGCTCGCCGGATTCGGACTACGTCACCGGTCAGGTGATCAACGTCGACGGCGGCATGCTGATGTAAGAGGAATTTCCGGCTCGAAACGGGCCGGAAATACAAAAAATTTCGCCTTTATTTCAAAAAATATTTGACTTTTTCCGTTTTTGGCGGCATATTATGTGAAGCTATGCTGATAAATGGAAAAAGCAAACGACATTGAGAACTGATAAACCAAGAAAAGGGGATGCCAAAAATGTCTTCTGTTGCTGACAAAGTGAAAAAGATCGTCGTCGAACAGCTCGGAGTTTCCGAGGATCAGGTGACTCCGGAAGCCAAGTTCATCGAGGACCTCGGCGCCGACTCGCTCGACCAGGTGGAACTCGTGATGGCGCTCGAAGAAGAGTTCGGCTCCGACATTCCGGATGAAGATGCCGAAAAGCTGACCACCGTCGGCGACGCGATCAAATACGTCGAAAGCAAGAGCCAGGAGTAAGTTCTCTCTCTGGTCGGCACTGCGTGTGACTCTACGGTCCGGAGCGGTGTCGTTGATGCGGGCCACTCATCGTACTGTACGTTGGTGGCCCGTTTTCATGACGAGAATCCGCCGGCTTCTCCGTTCCGGCAGGGGTGGAGGAGCGGTTGCAGATACGGCGTCCGCGCCGGAATATGGAGAATGAAGTAGGTATGAACAATCGACGGGTAGTGGTTACCGGTTACGGCGTGGTGTCCTGCGTCGGCAACAATGTACCGGATTTCTGGGATTCCCTGGTCAACGGCCGGTGCGGCCTGGGCCGGATCACCCGCTTTGATGCGTCGGAATACCGCACGCAGATTGCCGGTGAGGTCAAAGATTTTGACGTCACCAAATATATGACGGCGAAAGAGGCCAAACGGCTGGATCTCTTCTGCCAGTATGCCATCGCGGCCAGCGACGAGGCGATGGATTGCGCGGGGCTCCCGAAAGAGCTGCGCGGCAGCAACATCGACCCGAACCGGGTCGGTGTGATCGTTTCCAGCGGCATCGGCGGCCTGCACACGATGAGCGAACAGGACAAGCTGCTCATCGAACGCGGACCGGGGAAGATCTCTCCGCTGCTGATTCCGATGATGATCGGGGACCTCGCCTCCGGCAACATTTCGATCCGCTACGGTGCGGGCGGCCCGAACCTCGGGCTGGTCACCGCCTGTTCGACCGGCTGCCACTCGATCGGCGAATCGTTCTGGTGCATCAAACGCGACGACGCCGATGTGATGATCTGCGGCGGTGCGGAAGCCTCTGTCGTCGCCCTCGGCGTGGCCGGGTTCTGCGCGATGAAGGCGATGAGCCAGCGCAACGATGATCCGTTGCACGCCAGCCGCCCCTTCGACCTCAACCGTGACGGATTCGTGATGAGCGAAGGCGCCGGCGTGATGATCCTCGAAGAGCTGGAACACGCGAAGAAGCGCGGTGCGAACATCCTTGCGGAAGTGGTCGGCTACGGCGCCACCGGCGACGCCTACCACATCACCAGCCCCGCTCCCGACGGGAACGGCGGCGCGCGGGCGATCCGGATGGCGATGCGTCACGCCGGGCTGGGCACCAATGAGATCGACTACATCAACGCCCACGGCACCAGCACGCAGCTGAACGACAAGTTCGAAACCATGGCGATCAAGGGCGCGCTGGGCGAAGACGCCTACAAGGTGTCGGTGAGCAGCACGAAGGGGACCACCGGTCACGGCCTCGGCGCCGCGGGCGGGCTGGAATCCATCGCCTGCGTCAAGGCGATCGAGACCGGAATCATTCCGCCGACGATCAACTACGAGACGCCGGATCCGGAGTGCGACCTGGACATCACGCCGAACACCGCCCGGGAACGCAAGGTGGAGGTTGCGCTCAACAGCAACCTCGGCTTCGGCGGGCACAACGGAGTGGTGATTTTCCGCAAGTTCCGGTAAAATCCGATATCCGTTTTTCTCTGAAAGAGGCTGTTCCCGGGAGCGGGGACGGCCTCTTTTGCGTTTTTTTGCTTCGACGATTTGTTTTTACGAAACTATCGGAGTATATTTATTGAGAGTGTGGATACTGGGGTCGCCCCCGGGCAGAAACCGGAGGAGATCCTGTTACAAGGGAGGCAATACGATGAAATTTCTCGCATGGAGTCTGTCGGGTGTTGCATTGGCGCTTTTCGTCACGGGGTGCCAGCCGGATCTGGCACAGGTAAAACCGGGAACGCAGGAAGAGTACTGGGAGCAGTTTGTCGACCGCAGTTACTCCGGCTTCCGCCCATCCCGCACCGCTCCGCCCGCGATCGCCGACAAAGTCTCCCCGAACCTGCTTGAACAGGAGCGGCAGCAACCGGCGAACGAGGGGGAAGCCGTCGAGGAGACCGAACAGCTCCCGGCCGTCAACGCCGCGGACGTCGCTCCGGCGGATGATCCGGTCGTCGTCGAAGTCGCCGAAGAGAAGGCAACGGTGATCGTCCCGGAAACCGCCCCGGCGAAGACCGAAGAGAAGCAACCGGCGGCCGACACGGCGAAAGGCGGCGTGGTCTACGTGGTGAAGCCCGGCGACACGCTCTCCTTCATCGCCAAGAAGTTCTATCACAACGGCGCCCGGTACGATCTGATTCTGAAGGCGAATCCGCAGCTTGCCAATCCGAATGCGCTTCGCCCCGGCATGAAGCTGCAGATTCCGCAGCTCTGAGGAAGAATCCGCCGGACCACCGGGAGCGGCGCACGGGATCGATCCTCCCGGGTGCCGCTCTTGACTCGTTTTACCAGATCGCTGATACGCATGGAAAGTCGATTTTATTTTGAAAAAGGGCTGACGCTTCATACCGCCTGTGCCGGAGATGAGGTGAAGAATCTGCGCTATCTGCAGAATCTCTTCGGCGTCCGGCTCGTCGCCCGGGAGAACTGGGTCGAAATTCACGGAGAAGAGGAAGCGGTTCAGCGCGTTCAGAATCTGCTGGCGGAACTGGCGCGCTTCTACGAACTGCGTTCACGGCAGCTGGAGACGCGCGATTTTGAGTTTCTCTGCCGCTCGTTCCGCGATCACCGAGAGGGAGATCTGCACGAGCTGTGGAACGAACGCATCGCGGTCAGCCCGAAAAAGCGGGAAGTTCTGCCCCGCTCCCGCCGGCAGCTGGAGTATGTCCGGCAGATGCGCTCGCGGGATATGGTGTTCGGCATCGGCCCGGCAGGGACCGGCAAGACCTACCTCGCGATGGCGATGGCGGTTTCCGAATTTCTCAAGGGGAACGTCACCCGGATCATTCTGACCCGTCCGGCACGGGAGTCCGGAGAAAACCTCGGCTTTCTGCCCGGCAGCCTCGAAGAGAAGATCATGCCGTACCTGCGGCCGCTCTACGACGCCCTCTACGATATGATGCAGTTCGACGAGGTCTCCTCGCTGCTGGAACGCAACATCATTGAGGTCGCGCCGCTGGCCTTCATGCGGGGGCGCACGCTCAACAACGCCTTCATCATCCTCGACGAGGCGCAGAATACGACGGTCGAGCAGATGCTGATGTTTCTGACCCGGATGGGCTTCAACTCCCGCTGCGTGATCACCGGCGACCCCTCGCAGTCCGATCTCGGGCCGAAAGAGAACTCCGGTCTGCGGCACGCCATCTCCCATCTGCGCGGCATTCCGGAGATCGGCTTCACCTTTTTCGAAACCGGCGACGTGGTGCGCCACGCCCTGCTGGAGAAGATCATTCTCGCGTATCAATCCGACCCCGCGCCAGGCAAGGAGGAGTGAGCAATGTTCAACCGGCTCCGCATGATGTATGAACGCTACCAGGCGCGGCGCGAACTCCGCCGCAAGGGGATCATCAACCCGCACCGCATTGTAGACTGGGATTCGTTTGCCAACACGATCGACCGCTCGCCCGCGCCGGCCATCTTCATTCTGGTGATGGTCTGGGTGGTGAGTTCGGTTCTGATGACCCTCTCGGCGCTGCAGCAGAACATCGATCCCGGCTGGGTGATCGGCCAGGAGGCGACCCGGACAATCCACGCCTCCTGCGAGTTCAACTACATCGACAAAGAGGAACTCAACCGCGCCCGCCAGGCGGCGATGGAGCGGCAGCCGGAGTTCTTCCGGGTGAACACCCTCCGCTCCGAACAGATCCTCCGCAACTTCAACGCGTTTTTCAAGGCGGTCGAACAGAGAATCCGTCAGGAGCGGGACAAAAAGAAATACACCCCGGATCCCGATTCCCTGCCCTCCCGTCTGGCGGCGACGGTGCAGCCGCCTCTGCTCGAGGAGCTCGGCAAATTCTGCCAGCTGCAGGAGGGGTTCGGCAACTTCGAAAACCGGCTGCGCATGATCGTCCGTCAGGGGATCATCGGCACGGAAGACAAGGCCGCCCGCAACGTCGGCCAACGCATCCGGGTGATCACCGTCGGAGACCGGCGGCTCCAGGAGCGGGCCGTCACCGATCTCTGGGACAACGCCTCCGCGGCGGCGGAGCTGGCGAAGAACGTCTTCCCGCCCGAACAGGGAGCCGTCCCGGAGACCATGCGTTCGGAGTTCATCCGCATCGCCGCCGAACTGATCGGCAGAGGCGGCGACCTCGACTTTGACGACGCGGTCACCCGGACCGTGCGCGAAGAGGCGGCGGCGGCCGTTCCCGCGGTTCCGCACAAAATCGCCAAAGGCGAACTTCTGGTCAGCAAAGGGGACATCGTCACCCCGTCCCTCAAGGACAAACTGCAGGTCCACCGCGAAGAGGAAAAAAAGAGCGTGACCATCGACATCGGAATCGCCCTGCTCAGCCACAACATGATCTGGAGCCTGGTGCTCATCATCTTCGCCGCTTTCTACCTCTACAACCTCCATCCGGATGTGGTGCGGGCCAACAAGCGGATCTCGCTCATCGGGCTGGTGGTCATCATCTCCATGCTGGTCAACTTCGGCGCGATCCTCTCCTACAACATGGGGGTGAGCGCCAGCCGCGACCTGAGCAGCGCGCTGGTGGTCAACGCGATTCCGATTGCGCTCGGTTCGGTGCTGCTGGCGGTGATCTTCGGCTACCGGGTGGCGCTCTGCGTCGGATTTTTCATCTCTTCAATGACCGCGATGATGGTGGTGCCGGAACGGGCGTTCGACCTCGCGCTCAAGGGGATGGTGATCTCTTCGCTGGCCGGTCTGGCGGTTCGCTCCGCGACCGACTACCGCTCCTACTTTCTGCGGATTGTCGCGACGGTGTTTCCGCTGACCTTCGTGTTGAACTTCAACCTGCTGCTCGGGGAGAACACCGATTTTCTCCACCAGCTCAGCGGTGCCGCCTCGCTGGCAATCGGCAACGCCTTTCTGACCGCCATTCTCGCGCTGGTGCTGACCTTCCTCTTTGAGATCGTCTTCAACGTCAGCACCAACATGGCGCTGATGGTGCTCTGCGACTACAACCACCCGCTGCTGGAACGGCTCAAGCGGGAGGCGCCCGGCACATTCTTCCACAGTTTGATGGTCGCCACGCTGGTCGAGGATGCGGCCCGGGCGATCGGTGCCAATCCGCTCAAGGCCAAAGCCGGAGCGCTCTTCCACGATATCGGGAAGCTCGCCATGCCGCAGTATTTTACCGAAAACAACCTCGACAGCGCCAACCAGCACTTGAATCTCAATCCGCAGATGAGCAGCATCATCATCCGCGACCACGTCAAGGAGGGGCTGGCGCTGGCGCGGCAGTACCGGATGTGCCGGACCGTGCGCGACGCGATCGAACAGCACCACGGCAACGACCTCGTGCACTACTTCTACGCCAAGGCGCTCGCCGACAAGCGGCGGGAGGGGGGCAACGCGCCGGTTCTGGAATCCCAGTTCCGCTACTCCGGGCGGCCGCCGCAGGACCGGGAGATGGCGATCATCAGCCTGGCGGATGCCTGCGAAGCCGCCAGCCGGTCCCTGGACAAGCCCTCCGCCGCCAAAATTGAAGCGGTGGTGAACGGCATCTTCCAGAAGCGGTTCGAAGACGGTCAGCTCAATCAGGCAAACATCACTCTCGCCGAACTGGAAAAGGTCCGGCAGAGTTTCATCAACACGCTGATCAGCATGAAGCATGGAAGAATCGCCTATCAGCGGGAGCAGAGAGAGGAAGATGAAGAACCTGCAGTTCTCGTGGGAGACCAGGCGGTACCCCCGGCCGAATCGAAGTGAGCTTCTCCGTCTCGCCCGGCGCGCCGCAACGCTGGCCGGCCTGCCGGATGATTTCGACTGGGATCTGGGAATCCGCTTCGTGGGGGACCGCTCCATGGCACAGCTGAACGAAGAGTTTGTCGGGCACGAGGGAACCACCGACGTGATCACCTTCAGCTACTTCGACGACCCCGCCGGACTGTTTCCGGGGGATCCGGCCGTCGAACTGATCATCTGTCTGGACGCCGCCCGCCGCGAGGGGGAAAAGCGCGCCGATTCCAGTTACGCCCGCGAGGTGACGCTCTATCTGGTTCACGGGTTGCTCCACTCCGCCGGCGAAGACGATCTCTCGCCCGGACCGCGGCGACGGATGCGCCGCCGGGAGCGCGAAGTGCTCTCCGCCCTGGCTGGAGAGTTCGATTTCACCGCCATTTTCCCGGCATGAAACATCCCCGCGACACCGGGAGAAACCGGAAAAGTCGCGGGGAATTTTTTCTGAAACAGCTATTCGCCGAGGGAATCCCAGATCGGCTCCAGATCGACCAGCTCACCAGTCTGAGCGGCGCGGTCGAGCGCCAGCGCGAAGACGGCGCTGCGAAGCCCCTCCTGCCCGCTGCACTTCGGCGGACCCCCCTTTGACATGGTTTCATACAGCTCCTTCATAATGTAGCTGTCGCCGCCGCCGTGACCGTCGCCGGAGAAATTCAGCTCGGTCACCCCTTCGTCGCCGAGGCGGCGGTAGCGGAGGAGGTTGCTGTAAAGATCCAGCTTCATGGTTCCTTCCGTGCAGGCGAAGGAGAGCCGCCGCTCCGGGATGGCGTTGCTCATCGTCGCGGTGAAGGTGACCCGGATGCGGTTGCGGAACTCGGCGATGGAAACCATATTGTCCATGAGATCGGTATCGTCGGTGAAGGGGGTCTTCTCCGCATGCGGATCCCACCAGCTCTTGAAGGTCTTCTCGCCGTACTTCTCCATCAGGAAGTTGTTTTCCGGCTTGAAGAAGTCGCGGCCGCCGAACGCGGCAACCCGGGAGGGGAGCGAGTTGCAGAACCAGTTGATGAGATCCAGGTCGTGACAGCACTTTTCCAGAATGTGCGGTCCGGCAAACTTCGTCAGCCTTCGCCAGTTGCACATGATGTAACCGCCATGATCCGGTGCGATGTTCTCGTTGCCCTCAATCAGGAGCAGTCGCCCGAACCTGCCGGAATCCAGCAGCTCCTTCGCCCGGCGGTACATCGGTGCATAGCGCAGGACGAATCCGGTGGCGAACACCCGCCCGCTCCTCTTCTGCGCGTCGGAGATCTCTTTGCACGCCTCGATGGTGGTGGCCAGCGGCTTCTCCGAGAAGACATCCTTCCCGGCGGCGAAGGCGGCGAGGATGTGATCCCGGTGGCAGGAGTTGGGGGAAAAGACCATCACCCAGTCGACACCGGGGGCATGAATCGCCTCTTCCGCCGAAGCGGCGGCCAGGGCATCCGGCGTCTCCCAGATCTTGCCCAACGTCTCCTTGAGCAGCTCCCGGTCGGGATCGAAAGCGGATACCACCCGGACGGCGCCGCCGGAGTCCCGCAGCAGATTTTTGACCACATAACGCGCCCGATTTCCCGTGCCGAGCACGGCGACACCGAATTGTTTTCCCATGATCCACTCTCCTTGCCTTGTTGATAAAACTGGATCCTTGTGTTATAGTATACAGCGGAATTTATATTCCGAAATGGAAAAAAACAGCATGCCTAATGACAAAAAAATCGAATTCGACTACAGCTCCCCCGATCTGGTGATCCACCGGATCGTCAGCCGGACGCCGGAACTGCACCGCAACTACGGATTCTGGATCATCAACGCCTCCGTCGGGTGCAGTTCACCGGCCGGCGGATTCCGGCAGTGCCGGGAGCGGAAGTTTGAATTCTACTCCCTCTCCCACCTCTATGACGGCGGCGGGGAGTTCTGGCAACCGGGCGAGCGGGAGCGCCCCCTCCACCCCGGCGAAGCGGTCCTGATCGCGCCGGGCGACCTGCACCGCTACGGGGGAAGCGACAGCAAACCCTACATCGAAGACTCCATCCGTTTCACCGGGCCGCTGGCGGACCTGCTGCATCGGACTGGAATCATCCGGACCGGAGTGTACGAACTTGGTCCATTGCGGCGGATTCCCGCGCTGGCGGAGCTGATCGCCGACCCCTCCTCCCCGGCTCAGATCAAGGCGAACATTCTGCTGCAGCAGCTGCTGACCGACCTGTATTTCGAACACCGGCGACGGGAAGAGAGCTCCCCCATCGGCGAAGTGATTGCGCTCATCAAGGCGCAGCCGGAAAAGTGGTGGACCGTCGCCGAACTCGCCGAACTGTGCAATTTGAGCATGGATCAATTCCGGCGCAACTTTCTGCGGCACACCGGGATGCTCCCCAAGCGCTACCTGGAGGAGCTCAAGTTGCGCCAATCCGCAGAACTGCTGTTCTCCACCCGGGAAACGGTGGCGGAAATTGCCGGACGGTGCGGCTATGTCGACCCCTATCACTTCAGCCGGCGCTTCAAACGGCTGTTCGGGGTCTCGCCGGAACGCTATCGGCGGGATTCCAATCTCTTCCGGCTCCGTTGAAATCGACGGACGAACGCCGCCTCCCGAAAATTGGCAACCTCCGGTGTTTTTTCCATAAGACGTTGAAATCCCGGCGCGACGCATCTATATTAATAAAACCAGAATAAAATCAACCAGAAAAAACGGGAATCGAAACGGATATGGAAAATAACGGTCTTTTCTTTGTGATGGACTTTTTCAAACGAAAATGGCGCAAAATTCTGCATACAGCTGCGGTCAGTTTCTTTGTTGCAGCGCTGCTGTTTCTTC
>NZ_DBEXAY010000071.1:0-50541 GCF_048170485.1 Victivallis sp.
TTTTTTTCCGTCGCAGGAAGGGGGAAGAAATGCGGCTCACGCTTTGTCTTTGTCTGCGTGAGCCGTGAAAGTATGTGCGGTTTCGGCCGTGTGACGGTTACGGTTGTTTCGGCTCTTGGGCGGGGGAGGATTCCAGCCGGAATGGGTACGCCGGGTCGCCGCGCAGGTAGCTGGTTACCGTATTGTAGGCCATGTTGAGACCGGCTTCGTTGAACCGGTTGATGACGGCGAGATTGATTTCGGTCCGCCACTTTTCTTCCGTTTCGTAGGTGGTGGTCTTCAGCCACATGATGACCTTGAGGTTGAGCGCGGAGCTGCCGAGCGTTTCAAAGAAGACACGCGGCTGCCGGGACTGCGGATCCTTGCCGTGAAAATCGTCTACGATTTCATGGAGAATTTTCATCGCCTTTTCTATGTCGCCGCCCGGTGTTTCGTAGACCAGGCCGATGGTGAAGGCAAAGCGGATGACCCCGTGATTGCTGATGTTTTCAATGTCACATTCGGCGATTCTGCTGTTCGGAATGGTGTAGACGCTCTCGTCCGCCGTGAGAATCCGGGTGCTCCGCATCCCCACTGCCTTGACCAGCCCGTCGACGCCGTTGACCTGGATGCGGTCGCCGCACCGGAAAGGTCGATCCAGGATGATGACCAGAGTCCCGAAAAAATTCGCCAGCGTTTCACGCGAGGCAAATGCTATCGCCAGGCCGACGACTCCGGCGCCTGCCAGCAGAGTCGTGATATTCAGATTGAAAATGCTCTGCCCGATAAAGAGAATGGAGACGATAATCAGAGTGATTTTCAAGACCTTGCGGGTGATTTCCACCATCAGCTGATCCAGGTTGTTGTCGGCGCTGGCGGCGTATTGCGACATGCGCATGCTCAAGACGGAAATGAGACGCATCCCCGCCCATGTGATGATGAGGGTTACCAGCGTGAAAAAGAGCCGTGCATCAAATTTGTAGAGCCGCGGCAGCGTCTGCAGAACCGGCAGCATCAGAAGAAACAGCGCAATCACAACCCCCAGCAGCAACAGCGGCAGCGAGAGCGCCCAGATGAGCTGCCAGCGCAGGGAGTTCTGCTTGACCGCACGCTGTGCACGGATGATCTTCTGCATGCCGATGCCCAGGCCGATGCCGATGCCGATGGTCAGAACGGCTCCGGTCAGCAGGACGAACAGGGCGTGACGCTCCCGATGAAACCAGTCGAGTGCCGCATCCACCTTCTGGCCGAGCGTCTGAGCCAGCTCCTCCTCGGAAACCAGCGGAATGGTCTCTTCCCCGGAGAGAATCCGGTCGATCTCGCTCTCGTCTTCCCGGGAGTCCCGGGTTTCTTGTGACTCTTTTTCCGGGGTTTTCCGGACCTCTTCGCTCTTTTCCGTCTCCTCCGGGAGGGACAGAGTACTCTCCGGAGCGGCGGAACAAAGTCCGGCCAGGATCAGCAGCAGTACTGGTATCAGAATTTTTCGCATGGGCACCATCTCCTTCCTCTCTCCCCCGCCGGGGTGTGTAAAATAATGTACTCCGGGAAATGAAAATATCCACTTGAAAGCTGCTTTTTTTGTGATATGGTATCCGAAACCATCATCAGGAGGAGGGTTGTCGTCATGTTGAAAGTTTATGCCTGGAAGGTCTGTCCCCATTGCCACCGCACCATCGAATGGCTCAATGCGCATGGAATTCCCTTCGAATACCTCGAAATCGAGGAGCAGCCGCCGGAGGTCGTCCAGAAGGTCGTCGAGGTCAACGGCGGTGATGACTGGGTGGTTCCGACGCTGGAGTACAATGGCAAATGGCGTCCCGGCAAGGTGTTCAACGCCGCTGAGCTCGAGGCGGACCTCCGGGCATGGGGCATCATCCCGGCAAAATGACCGAGGGAAAATCGCGCGACGGGGGGAGGGGTGGAACTCCGGAAATGGCTGAGAAACGGGAGAATCCATGAATCTGTCGGAGTTGATGCGGTTCTGCGAACGGAAATCCGGCGCGGTGATCTGTCTGGAAGCGTTGCATTGCGCCTTCGTCCGGAACTCTCCGCTTCAACTCGCTCCGGATCAGTTTCTTCATCACGGAGCGTTCTGCCGCTACCACAAGAGCCACCAGGGGTTGCAGGAGTGCGCCCGCAACAAGAGCCGAAGCATTGAAATCGCAAGACGCGGCCGGCGGTTTTCCGGGTGTTGCCCCTGTGGCATCTGGGATCTCGCTCTGCCGGTGATCTGGAGCGGCGATCTCGTTTGTGTTCTCTATCTGGGGGGCTTCGCCGGATGCGCGAGACCGGAGCTTTATGACCGGGGATTTCCCCGCCATTTGGTGACGGAAGCGAAGAAAAAAGAGCTGATTCAACTGGGGAATTTCATCGTTCAGTTCATTCAACTGGAGCTGGAACGCAACCGGGACTCCTGGCCGGTGCGCGGGGATGATGCTTCATACCTTCTTCTGGCAAAACATTTTATCGAGCAGAACTACTATCTGCCGATCAGCCTTGCCGATTTCGCGGAACAGTTGAAGATGAACCCGAACTACCTGGGGGGAATTCTGAAGCGGGCCGGTGGAAAGAGCTTCCGGCAGCTGCTCAATGAACGTCGGATTCATGAAGCAAAACTGCGGATTCAACTCCACACCCGGGAATCGATTCAGAGCATCGCTTCCGGCAGCGGGTTTCCCGACAGCAACTACTTCTGCACGGTTTTCAAGCAGTTGACCGGATGCGCACCGACCGTGTATCGGAAACGGTTTGCCGCGGCGGATGCGCCGGAACAGCGGTGATTTCTCCGGAGTTCCGGCGAGGCGCCGCGCAAAACCGGCTCAGGGAATGTCCGGGAACATCGCCTCGAAATCCGGTTTGTCCGAGCGGAACGGCAGAGCCGGGTAGCCCTCCTTGTTGCAGAGATTCACCCGGCAGTAGCCGGTGAACGCGTAGCGGACCCGTTGCGGTTCCGGCACCAGCGGGGTGCTCAATACCACCGTATCGCCGTCGATCTCCGCCTTTGCCGGATAGAGGTCTCCGGTGCGGTTTCCCAGCACGAACCCGGTCGGCGCTTTGCCGTCCGAAGTGGTCAGCCCGGAACCGGTGTTATGAAAGAGAATGCGGAACCGTGGCCCCTCTTTGCGGATGCCGGCGAAAACCGGTCCGTCGGCAACCTGTTCTTTGCCGTAGACCATCTGTTCCGCTTTCTTCGCGAGCCGCATCCCCACCGTCTGCTTGTCGCGGGGATGGATGTCGGAGTGATCGCCGCGGTCGAACGCCGAGATCATGCCGACGTTCCGGCGCACCCGCGGCATTTCCGCCTGGATTTCGCGGGTGAGGCCATAGGCGGAAAACTCCGGGAAGGGCAGGTTGTCGAACATGGCGTCCTGCAGCCGGGTTTCCGGATTGTGCGAGTGATATGCGGCAAGCTGCACCAGCAGGAACGGCATTTCCGGGTCCTTCCAGTGTTCCCGCAGATCGTCGATCAGCATCTTGTGAAGCGGGTAGTAGGTGAATTCGCCGTTGTTGCTGCACCCCTGGTACCAGATGGTGCCGCGGATCGTGTAGCGGAACCACGGGTAAAGCATGCCGTTGAACAGCGTGGAGGGGTAGTTCGGCCCGTCGGGCGTGCGCCCGCTCCCCGGAGTCGGCACGTTCGGCCGCAGCGGAAATCCCGCCGGAACCGTGAAGATGGTGGTCCAGCAACTGACGGGCTGAAACTCGAGAGAATCCGTTTCGTCGCTGATTTTCCAGTTGCTCAAGTTGGCGGAACCGGTGCTGTAGTGGTTGTCCACCTCAATGACAACACAGTTGCGGCCGGGGCGGAGCAGCCGGGCTGGGACACGATACCGGCGGGAGACATTCCAGTACGCCGGATGCTCCAATCCGGTCGAGCCGATGAGTTCGCTGTTCAGGAAGGTGCGGTCCGTATCGTTGAAGACACCGGTTTCCAGGGTGACATCCTGCCCGGCGAAGGATTCCGGAAGGTCGAATTCCGCCCGCACCAGATAGCGGCCGGGGCAGGGCAGGCTGAGGGACGGCGCCGTGATTTTCTGCCAGTTGGAAACATCCGCATCCAGCTGGAACAGTGCGGAATCCGCTCTGCCGAGAGCGTCAAAGTTATCGAGCCACTCGAACAGCGACTGGAATTCGCCGGAGTTGCGCAGTTCGCGCCACATCGCGTCGACGCTGCTCTGCTCAACGAAGGGCTCCCAACTCTTCTCCTGAAATTTCCGCTGCGAGATCCACGCCTCGATGATGGTGCCCCCCCAGGCGGTGGCAACAAGACCGATCGGAACGTCGAGATCCTCTTCCAGCGTGCGCCCGAAAAAGTAGCCGCAGGCGGAGAACTGCGCGACGGTTTCGGCGTTGCAGGGCTGCCAGCCGGTGCCGTTTTCCTCCGGCAGCGGCCCGTCCGGCGCGATGCGGCGGGTCAGCATGGAGTTGTAGAACCGAATCCGGGGATGGTCGGCCTTCTTGAGCTCCTCTCTGGCGTTGAGCGTCTGCCAGAAGGGATTTTCGGAGTAGACCGGCATCTCCATATTGGATTGCCCGGTGCACATCCACACCTCTCCGATCAGAATATCGTCAAAGAGGATTGGTTGCACCCCGGGGGCGCCGCTCAGCGTGAGGGTGTAAGGACCGCCGGCCCGCATTGCCGGAAATTCCGCGGTCCATTCCCCGTCGGCTCCGGCGGAAACGCGGCGTTCCTCACCGGCGAATGCGAGCGTCACCGATTTCCCCGGCGTTGCTTTGCCGGAAAACCGGATCGGCTGCTCCCGCTGGAGGACCATGTGAGAGGAGAAAACGCGATGAAAAGAGAACGTTTCAGCGAATTCCATAATTCTCGTTCCTCAGTGAATTTTCGTTCAGCGCATGAATTTCTCGAATACCTCCGCTTCCTCCGGCACGAGCAGGGTTCCGTCGCGATGGAATACATCGTGGAAGGCAATGCTCAGATCGGCGGTTTCCATCATTCCCTGCCAGGGGAAGACGGTCTGAGTTTTCCCGGAGACGAGCCCCCAGTTGATGGCGCCGACATGGTTCTCTTTGAGCAGCGGCAGGCAGTCGCGGAAGGTGCTTCCAGCGTGGCGTGCCATATATTCCGAGCAGAGCATCGGGCGCCCATCCGCGATAAGGCGGATGAAGTTGATACGTTCCAGCAGCTCTCCGGGCCGGTTGTAGGCGTGGAAGGTGACGACGTCGGAGTGCTTGAACATGAAGCGGTTCAGTTCATCGAACGCCTTCCCGAAGCACCAGGGCGCCGCGGTGAACGGCTGATCCGGGTTGACCTCTTCCGCCCAGCGGAAGACGTCGCGCAGCAGCGGCAGGGAGGCGGATTCCCGCATGCCGGTGGCGGTGATGTGGTCGCCGGCGCTTCCGTTGCCCGGTTCATTGTAGAGATCCCAGAGGGCGATTCGCGGATCGTGGGCGAAATGGGTGAGGACCCCCTTGACATAGCGTTCCAGACGGGGGCGCTGCGACAGATCGTCCGCCGCGCGGTTGCCGGGGGACTGAACCCAGCCGGAGTTGTGCGTGTTCGGAACCGGTTCCGGCTGTTTGCCGAGCTGAAATTCGGATTTCCAGCAGTCGTCGAAGAAGACGAACATCGTTTTGATCTTCCAGCTGTCGGCGATTTCGAGGTAGGTTTCCATGCGTTTCAGAAAGCCGGCGGAATCCTGTTCCCAGAGAAGATCGTGCAGATAGACCCGCATGATGTTCATGCCGATGCCGGCGGCGTAACCGAGCTCCCGGCGGATCGTCTCCGGATCGAAGGTTTCCGCCTGCCACATTTCCAGCTGATTGATTGCGGTGGAGGGGGTGAAATTTGCGCCCCGGTACCAGGTGTTGTCCCAGATGAATTTTCTCATATCGTCCTCATTGGTTTTCATAATGCGGTTTCCGGCCCGTGTCCGGAAACAGTATAAGATAGATTGTCGAGGTGACAATTTCCACTGGATCGGCGGGGCAGGGGAGAAGTTTTCCCGATTTTTCCAGAAAACAACGTATCTGGGGAGTCCTTGCACCCGTTGAACATGTTTTTTTACTTTTTTTTCCTGTTGCTCTTGACATTGACCTCTTTTTTGGGTATAATATAATTGCTTAATCGATACAGCAACCGAACAATGAGGACCGATATGCCGCCGACACTGAAAGATATCGCCAGCCGGGCAAACGTTTCTCCGGCCCTGGTATCGATGTATTTGAACAAGAATCCGAAATCCCGCATGTCGGCGGAGACACGTCAGCGGATCGATGCGGCCATCCGGGAGATGAACTACCATCCTTCGGCGCTGGCGCGCAGTCTCCGCAGCGGCAAATCGATGATCATCGGATATGCCACCGGAAACATTGTCGGGACCTTTTCCAGTTTCCGGACGCAAATGCTGCTTCAGGAGGCATACCGGTTCGGATATCAGCTGCTGATTTCCCTGGTGCCGTTTTACGATTATGCGCAGGAGCAGAAAATACTCAACAGTCTGCTGGACAGTCAGCCGGCAGGCATTCTCTACAATCTGGATTTGAGACCGGACGAGGAAACCGCCAGACGCCTGAAAGGGTATCCTATCCTGCAGATGTCGGGGGACAATCCGGCCTACAACAACTTCGACTTTGAACGACAGGCCGCCTTCGAGCAGGCGATCGAGCTTTTCTGTCGGGAGGGGAGACGCAAACTTGCCGTGACAGTCGTGGCAAACTATGGCGACTGGGGCCGCTGCATAACTCGGACATGCAGGGAACATGATCTGGAAATTGTTTATATTCCGGGTAATGTGGCAGACAATCCGAAAAATCTTTTGGAAATGCTCTCCGCTTCCGGAGCGGACTCTCTTCTCTCCTACTCAAGCACCATTGTTGCGAAGATGCTGCATTTCTGCGAACAACATGAAATTGTCACGCTACCTGCCTGCATCTACTGTTACACGCTTCCCACCGACTACATTGCCCACCCGAGCATTCGCGGCGTCATTGTCAATCCATTCCGGGAATCGATTTCGGAATGCATGAAGCGGATGATTGAAATGATCGACAACCCGGCGGGGCCGGCGGAACACCGCAGTCTTCCTGCAAAATTTATGAATGTGACCGACTTGGCGCAATTTTACAACACACAACTGGAGGACCCCTACTATGAACCCATTCTCGTTGCTCACTGAACGGCAGGAAACGACTCGGCGTCCGAAGAACACGGATGGAACTGATAGATTCACCCTTATAGAACTTTTAATTGTAATAGCGATCATCGCCATCCTTGCCGCGATGCTTCTGCCGGCATTGAATCAGGCGCGGGAGCGCGGAAAGTGCGTCTCCTGTTCCAGCAGACTCAAATCCCTCGGGCAGGTGGTTGCCATGTATGTAGCGGACAGTCAGGATTTTCTGCCGGCATGCAGCCCGACGGACACCAATACCTGGGTCCATCAACTCAAACGTCACAACAAGTCGTTGACCAACAAGCTGTTTCTCTGCCCGGCGAATGATACGTTGCGTTTTTCCTGGATTTCTGATCCAAATAATTTCTGGAATACGTCTGTTAATCCGCAACAAACAGAGTATGGCTTCAATCTGGGAATTGTAGACCCCTACAGTCCCTCGAAATATGGGAAAATAACTCGAATAAAAAATCCATCGACAAAGGTATTTTTAATGGATTCTGTGACCAACGGTTCTCTTACCAATCCCGGTAATGTCAACGGGAAATGGCGTATCGCGCCGACAAATTACATCGGCAACTGGCAGAATGATGCCGGCTGGGGACGCCCCGCCGTGCGTCATGCCAAGACGGTAAATGTTCTTTATGCGGATTACCATGTGGAAGGTGCAAAAGTGCCGAATACGGTGGTCGCATTCAATGTTGCACCATTTCGCTGGCTCGGCGAAAATTCCAAGTGTCAGATGTATGGGCTGAAATGACGGAGGGCATTCTCATGAAGAGTTTACGGTTGATTTCTTTTCTATTACTCTGCTTTGCTTTTTGCGGCAGGGCCGAAGAGTCTATCGCGGATTATCTTGCAGATCCGGGATTTGAAAAGGCGCATGCCGCCAATGCCCAGATCAATGCGAAAGGCACAAAGGAACTGAACGGCTGGAGTGCGTTCCCTGCCGGCGGGAATCCCTGGACCTCGATCAGTTATGTGGATCGTGGCGGAAAAACTCTCGCCGAGCGGAAACCGGCTCTCGAACCCGCCGAAGGAAAGAGTTATCTTCGCATGTTCACCTTTAAATCGTGCAGCTGGCTCACGCTCAAGTCGCCGGAATTCCCGGTCAAGAGGGGGGAAATTTACAGCGTGACGTTTCAGGTTTCCGCCGATTCCGCCACGCCGATGGCAAAGATGCGGCTCTTTCTGGAACAGGGCGGCAAAATTCATGCAATGCAGGAATACGATCTCATCACGCTCGAAGACGGCTGGAATACGATCGTCTACCGCATGAAATATGACGGGCCGGATGGTCGTGCCCGGTTCGTCGTCAACTGCCTGCGCGAAAAGAATGCGACCGGCGGCTCGTTGAATCTCGACGATTTCCGCCGTGTCACGCCGGAAGATGTCGAATATGCCATGGAACCAATGAAACCAAAAAGAAAGTAATTTTCATCATGCGTTTTCGCTTTTTTGCCATTCCTGCTGTCATTTCCCTCATCGTTCCTCTCTGGGCGAATCGGCCGGAAACCGGCGGATTTCGTCCGCAACTGCCGCTGGAGGAGTCGGATTATCCGGTCCGTCTCGTTCCGCTCCGGCAGGGGGAGGCACGCTCTTTCCGCCTCGGCGCTCCAGCCGGGCGTTATCACTTGATGGTGAAGGTGAAAAGTTCGGACCGTTCCGGCAACGAAGGTGATTCGATGTTCGGCGGCTACACCTACTGGATGCCGCGAATCGCCTACCGTTTCCTGCTTGACGGCAAACCGCTCCGGCCGGAAATCAGCGCCCGGATGGTCCGTGCGATCGGCCGCGACAAGGAGGAGAACGGCATCTACACCGGCTGGCTCTACTTCCCGGAGAGCGTGCAGGTGACGCCGGATTCCGTTCTCTCGGTGGAATGCGCGAAACCGGACGGCTTCATCACGCAAATCGCTCTGCTCAATGAACCGCAGTGGCGGGCGGAAAAACTGCGCATGTCAAACCTCTTCGGCACAGCACCCGGTAAGGGATTCGGCAACGCCTGGGTTGCTGCCGTCGAACGGCCGAAACGGTTCTACCCGGTCGATTCTCTTCGCTATTTTCTGCGCGGTCTGGAACGTCTCTCCCAATATCGCGAATTCGGACTTGACTTTGCCGGATTTCAGCGGGATGGAAAAGCGCTGGCGGATCGGGTTGCCGCCTTTGTCCGGCAGAAACGGGTGACACTCCCCAAGGTGGTTGCGACGGGCGACAAACTTGCCGGAGAATGGGAGAACTTCCGGAGCCGCCTTTTCGCCGCTTTGACGGAAACCCTTGTCCCGGCTGCGGTTCAGAACTGCACTGCGGCTGACAAGCTGACTGCGGCGGCCAATCCGAACTGTCATGCGGGGCGCGAAGCGCGGTTCTACGCCGACGTCGCCCGGCGCTACTTCCGCGCGGTACAGGAGGCCTTGAACGACAAGCCGGAGGGCGAAATTCAGGATTTCGCCCCGCTCACCCGCATTATCACCAATATGGATAACGGGATGCGCTATCTCGCGAAAGCACGTGAATTCGCCGCGAAACCGCAGCGCACCGTGGAATTCCCCGCGTTTTTCGTCGAACGCGATTCCGCCTTGCCCGCCGCCGAACCGAATGGCGTCCAGCCGCTGCTGCTCAACGGCGTCTGGCAGTTCTCCCCCGGAAAAGCGGATGTGCTGCCGACACGGTGGATGCCCGTGCCGATTCCGAATGATTCCCCTTTCGTATTCTACAATATGGGCAATGTCTCGGATGAGGTGTTCGGCAAGCAGGCGGGCGCCTACTGGCGCGCCGCGTCGATTCAGAATGCCTGGTTCAGAACCTCGTTCAAGATCCCGGCGAAGTGGAACGGAGCAAAGCTGACTTTGCAGTTTGATGAAGTCATGATGTACGCTGAAGTTTTCGTCAACGGCCGGTATGCCGGGAGTCACTATGGCGGGTTTATTCCGTTTGAAATCGATGTGACAAAACTGGCGGTGCCGGGAAAGTTGAACCATCTGCTGGTCTTCGTCTCCTCCGCCAAAAAGGTTTCGATGGGAACAGAAAGCAGTATACCCCGTTACCACAAACTCCGGGCGCACTATCTCTACCCGGTGCCGGAGATGCACGTCTATGCCCTGCGCATTTCCGGCGACGTGAATCTGCTGGCGAAGCCGTTGCTGCGCGGCGAAGAGCACTATGTGCAGACCTCGTTGAAACAGAAGAAGATCATCGTCCGGACCACCGTCGTTAACGACACCGCCGAAGAGGTGGAAGCCCGACTCTCCGCCGAGGTGCTCGACGGGGCCACTTCCGTTGCCGTCCTGCCGGAACAGATCGTCACCCTCGCTCCCGGCGAGCGCAAACTCGTCGAGACGGAAGTCGCCTTCCCGAATCCGAAACTCTGGGGCATCGGCGGCGCCTACGGAGAGCCTCACAACCGTTACCTGTTGAAGAGCACCGTTGCCGCGGCAGGAAGAAGCAGCACGGAATTCACGCCGTTCGCTTTCCGCGAAATGACGATCGAAGGGCGCAAGATGTTTCTGAACGGGAAAGAGTTCCGCCTGCAGGGCAGTTCCCCCAGCCTCATCGAACGGGTGACGATTCGCAACAACCGCCATGCGGAGCTCTTTTTGAACCGCGCCCGGCGGGAGGGACACATCAACTTCCTGCGCTATCACCGTTTCAATTTGCAGAACTGGCCGGTCACCGCCTGTGACGATGCGGGAATCGTGAGTGAAGGCGAAGGCCCCTGGTGGGCGCTCTTCGCACCGACCGACATCAACGGCGAAAGCAATTACGACGACCCGGTCTGGCTCGAAAACAGCCTCGAGTACTACACAAAGATCATGCGGAAATTCCGCAACGCCCCTTCGATGCTCTTCTTCTCGCTTGAAAATGAGACGATGAATGCTGCGAATTACCGGACCGTGAAGAAGTTCCGCGAACGGGCGCAGGCCGAGGCCCCCCACATGATTCTGATGAACCACTCGCACAGCTCCGCGCTGGCTCCGGAGGCTCCGGTCGCGGTTCTGCACGATTACGATCTCGGCGTGAACCGCATTCGCGAATACTGCTCTCTGGCGGAAAAACCGGTGGTGATCGGCGAGTTCTGGAACCCGGAGGTCTCGAACGCGCTCTACAACCCGCAGCAGGCCCGCGGCGCGGAACGGCTGATGAAACTCTGGCTCGAACGGCTGGTGAAGAGTTACTATAAGGCGGGCGTCGACGGCGTCATGCCCTACACCTTCACCGGTCTCGGCGCCATCGCCTCGAAACGGGATTCCCGCGCCTGCGGACCGTGGAGCGAATATTACACCGCGGCGCCGCAGAAGGTGTTCAGCCGCCCCGTGGTCTGGCCGTCGATGTCCGGCTCGGGGGGAATCCGGGCGGAAAAGCTCTATCTTGACAACATGACATTGCGCCGCGGACCAGTCAACTTCTTCGACCCGGAACGCCCCGCCTACACCCCGACCGCGGTGATGGAGGCGTATCGCAACATCTTTCAGCCGCTGCCGGAACTGGCAATCCGGCGGAGTCCGGAGCTGCTTGTCGAGGTGGTCCGCAACGGAAAGCCGGTTCCGCATGAAAACGTCTTTTCGACAAGTGAATCCGGCGGCCCGCAGGGCGTTCAGGCCGATGCGCAGGGGAGGGCATGGTTCTATTACGATCTCCCCGGCAGACAGACCATCTCCGTCACGGCGGAGGGCAAAACGCTGACTCATGAGGTGGAGCTTGTCTGCATTCCGCTCGGCAAACCGGGCTGGGAGTACCTGCCGAAACTGCGGTTCGACCTCGGAACCGGTTCGGCGGAATTCACCCCGGGCAACGTCGATCTTGGCGATACAGCGGCAGATGCGACCTCCCGCAAAGAGACTCCCGCTTCCCTGCGTCGGCCGAAATCGGCCTTCGCCAAACTTGCGCCGATCGGCCCCACCGGATTCATCCGGCGCTGGCTGGTGCTCGGCCCGTTCCCCAACTACGGCAGCCGGGAAAAACGGTCCGCGCAGTGGATGAACACCGACTTTCTCGGCGGAGAGACAACAATTCATCCCTCCCTTGCCTTGCCGCCGCAACAGGTGGAATTCAAGCGCAATCCGGAGGCGTACTGGGAGCCCGGGCGGTTCACCATCCGCTGGGACTGGCTCACATCCGACAAAGATGTGGTCGATCTTTCCGGAGCGTTTCTGATCGACCACCCCGGGCTGGATGGAATCATCCAATACATTTTCGGGTATGCCGCCTGCTATGTGAAAAGTGATTCCGACCGGGATGCCGTGCTGACGATCGGCAGCGATGACGGTTACAAGATCTTTCTCAACGGCGAAATGGTCGGCGCTTTGCAGGCCTACCGCGGCTGTAAACCGGATGAAAACCGCCATTCCGTCCGTCTGAAAAAAGGGTGGAACCGCCTGCTGGTGAAGATCGAACAGGAGACCGGCGGCTACGCGTTCGCCCTCCGTTTCCTCGATTCCGGCGGCAAACCGCTTCTTCTGGAAAACAGCTTGACACCGCCGGCCACGGGAACCGCTCTGCAGCGCGGAAAATTCCTGCGTGACTGGATGGTGATCGGCCCGTTCCCGAACGTGGGAGAACGGCCGAAATGTTCCGGATTCCGGCAGGATTTTCTCGGGGGAGAGGCGGCTACCGTCCCGGAAAACCAGGAGATCCGAACCGAATTCCCCGCCTATGAAAAGGCCTATTACGAGGCGGGAACATTGGTCAATCGCTGGAAGCCCTGCCGTTCCTCCGGAGATCGGGTCGATCTCGGCAATGCGTTGCTGCGAAGCGATGTCCCGGGGCTGGATGTTTCGCCGTTGCAGTATGTTGCCGGATACGCGGCCACGACGGTCGATGTGCCGGCGGCGGGGGAGTACACGCTGGAACTCTCCACTTTCAACGGCGTTCGCGTCTGGCTGAACGGAACGTTGCTCATCGACGATCACAATCACACCTTCAACCGGGATCCGAATTCGCCGGTTCTGCCGCCGTCGTTTCGAAAAACATTGAAACGGCGGGTCTCTCTGCGGCCGGGCGAAAACCGTCTGCTGGTGAAACTTGACGTTGATTACGGGCCGCTCGACTTTTCATTGAAATTCGATTGAGCCGCCGGGCAGGGTGGGCGGTTTCAGAAATCGGAACGCCCGGCGCTGAAGTCAAAAAGTTTTTCCGTGAGTTTGAGACGGTCGGCAAATTGATCGGGAGAACGCCGGAACGTGTTGGGCGTGACGCCGTGGAACTCCTTGAAGAGGCGAATGAAGTAGTTCGTGCTGCGAAATCCGCTTTCTCTGGCGACGTCGGAGATGTTGAAGTTGGGATTCAGCAGGGCGGCGCGCGCCTCCCGCATCCGCAGAGCGATCAGAAACCGGCGCGGCCCCATGCCGAACTGGCGCCGGAACAGCTGGTGGATCAAACTGACGCTGGCATTGCTCCTGCGGGCGATTTCCGTAATGGAGAGATCTTCTGCGTAATGATGAAGCATCTCCGCCAGCGCCTGCCGGAGGGCCGGGTGCATGTCGATGCAGCGGGCGCGCGCGGCTTCCAGCCGTTCGATGCGCAGCCACGCTGCCGCGAGCAGATGGGAGGCCTCTTGAAACTCATGTTCCCGGCACAGCTCATAGATCTCGGTGAGCCAGCGGGCGATGTGAGTCTCCTCCTGCAGCCGGATGCTCCGCAAGGTGAAGTCGGCCGTTCCGGAAAAATCTTCAAACACCGTGTAGTAGGTTTCGCAATCTGTGGAGTTGTCATATTGAATATGCCGCAATCCGGGGGGAAGGATGAGCAGCATATCGGGGACGCAATGAAAATGCTCACCGCTTTCCACTCTGGTTTCGCAGCTTCCCCGGGTGAACAGGACCACTTCAGCGCCCCGGTGGGAGTGCATCGGCCGCGGAACGTTGTCCACAAATTCATAATGACCGGAGTGGGAGATCAGAAATGAGACATCGGGGGAAGGTGATCCCTCCGGTTGTGGAAAGAGTACATCCATGATGCGTTTCCCCTTTCAGGCTGTGTTCTGCAACTTTCGGAGGAGAATATACGTTAAAACGTTCTTTGTCTCAATGGCAAAATGTTGATTTGTGCTGTTTTTTTGTGATTTTTTCTCATGAATTTCAATTGTTTCCCGATGCAGTCGCCTGTATACTATACCCGGTCCGGCAGAAAACTGTTTAAAGAATTCGGAAGGGAATGAAGCGATGATTGCGGGATGCGGAGAAGAGGTCCTTTGTGCGGCGGACCGGCAGGCGCGGCTGATGTTGCGCGGCGTGAGGCCGGCGGAGGCCGTTCTGGATACGGATACTTTCAATGAGATGGATGATCAGTTCGCGCTGGTATTCGCTTTGCTTTCTCCGGAACTGCTTCACCTGCGGGCCGTAACCGCCGCGCCGTTTTTCAACGAACTCTCCTCCGGACCGGCCGACGGGATGGAAAAGAGTTATCAGGAGATCTGCCGCATCCTTGCGCTCACCGGAGCTCCGCAGTCACTGGCGTACCGCGGCTCCGTCTCCTATCTGCCGGACAGAGACACACCGGTGGAGTCTCCCGCCGCCCGGCGCATTGTGGAACTTGCCCGCGAGGCGAAGCGGGCCGGGCGGGTCCTGCACATTCTGGCGATTGCCGCGTTGACCAATGTGGCGTCCGCCTTGCTGCTCGCACCGGAAATCGCGGCAAGCTGCGTGATCGTCTGGCTGGGCGGCAATCCGCCGGACTGGCCGGATTGCGGTGAATTCAACCTCAAGCAGGACATCGCCGCGGTGCAGGTGGTGTTTGACTCCGGAACTCCGCTGATCCATATTCCGTGTGTCCATGGCGCGGAAACGCTCCTTACGACACTGGCGGAACTGGAGGAGCATTGCGCCCCGTTCGGCAGAATCGGGGCCGGGTTGTACGAGGTGGCAAAACGTTTCATGAACCGGCAGGGGAGCCGGATTATCTGGGACATTTCAACCGTCGGGATTTTTGCCGCTCCGGAGGCGTACACCTCGGAACTGCGACCGATTCTGAAACTCGGGGATGACGGGCGCTGGCGGCGGGAGCCGGGACGGCCGTTCTGCCGGTTTGTCTGCCGCATCAATCGCGACCCGGTGTTCCGCATTCTGTTCGGGAAGATTGCTGCGGCGGCTCTTGCTGATCACCAGGGCCGGTTCGGAGAAAAAGTTCATTTCCCGGCGTAAGATACGGCGTGGCAGGCCGGAAGGTCGGCAATTTTTGGGTGAGAAATAAAATTTGACCGCCCCTTCTGTTGCATTTGTTGAAAATAGAGGTATATTGTTGGAACTTTTCACTGCAACAGAAAGGATTGCCGTATGTTGAGACGATGGATGCTTGGGGCCGCGCTGCTGTGCTGTGCGGTCGGGGTGCGGGCGCAGGAACTGAAGGTGCTGACCATCGGGAACAGTTTCGCCGACAGCGTCTTCGAGTTTCTGCCGAAAATCGTGAAATCGGTGCCGGACTGCCAGCTGGTGCTGGAGCGGGCCAACATCGGCGGCTGCACGCTGGAACGCCATTGGCGCGAGGTGCTCAAGTCGGAAAAGGATCCGGAGTACAAACCCTATTACGGCAAGTTCAATCTCCGCGAAAAACTCACTTCGAAGAAGTGGGATATCGTCACGCTTCAGCAGGCGAGCCACCAGAGTTTCCGGCCGGAGAGTTATCAGCCGTGGTTCAAGAATCTTTATGAGTATGTGCGCAAATATGCGCCGCAGGCGGAGATCGTCATTCAGATGACCTGGTCCTACCGCCCCGACCACCCCGGATTCGGCAAGTGGTGCTGCAAGGACTACAAGGAGATGTATGAAAAGCTCTTCGCCAGCTACGTCAAGACGGCGAAGGAGTTCAATTGCCGGATCATTCCCTCCGGATTCGCGGTGCAGATGGCGCGGGCGGAGCAGCCGGTGAAGTTCCAGCAGAGTTACACGGCGGAGGATATCAGGAAAGCGGTCCGTCCGAACCGGCTCCCCGAGCCGCAGGGCGCTTTCATCGGCAACAACTACTGGCGCAAGGACAAAAAGGGGAACTGGAAGTTGAATGTCGATTACATCCACCTCAATGAGCGCGGCCGGTATCTGCAGTCGTGCGTCTGGTTTGCCGAACTCTTCGGGCGCAAGACCTCCGAGATCAAATTCGTTCCGAAAGGGCTGAGCGCGGAAGAGGCGCAGTTCCTCCGGAACATCGCCCAAAAGGCGGTGAACGAGTTCCAGCAGGTCAATACAAAGAAGTAACCGTGTGCTGAAATTCCGCACATGCGGAATGTGCGGCAGCCAAAAAAAACGCCCGTCCTCCCGGTATCGGAGGGACGGGCGTTCTGCTGTTGGGTTCAGTTGTAGGTGTTGCGCAGATCGTTGACGGCAAGCGTCTTCTGCAGCTCCTTCAACGAGGTTTTCCGTTTTGGGGTAAACTCCAGTTCCACCGGAACACCCGGGAGCAGCGTCACGCTGTTGTCGCTGAAGATACCGGGAATTCCGGGCGTATCCAGCGTGACGAAGAATGCGGGCTTGTCGGTGGTGAGGCGGCAGAAATAATGACCGTCCTTCTCTTCGACCTGGACCTGGAGAGCCGCTTTGTGCAGATCGCACCGTTTGAAGGGGGAGAAGAAAAAGGTGTTCTCATGCCGGAAGCGTCTGCCTTCGGCCGTTTCCGCGACGGTGACCAGCTCGATGAAGCAGGCGTCGGGATCGAGATCGGCCAGTTCGGAAGCTTTGAAGCTTTTGAGCCGGCGGTTTTCGTTCGGGCGGAGCGAAGCGGAGAGGTCGAAGCGGCGGAGCTCATTCCCGTCGAAGTCGTACGCCACGGCGGTCACGGTTGCGGCGGTTTTGACCGGCAGATCGCTCACCAGATGGAGCTGCAGCACCTTCGCCTCATCCTGGTAGAGAACGCCGATGACCGGGGCGAAGAACCGTTTTGCATGGTACTGAAGCTGTTTCCACTTTCCGCCGTATTCGATGCTCGCCCAGGAGGCGACCGGCCAGTTGTCATTGAGTTGCCAGAAGATGGTTCCCATGCAGCGCGGCTTGAGGCTCCGCCAGAATTCGACGCCGGTCTTGATCGCCAGCGCCTGCTGCACCTGCGACAGATAGAGGAAGTTTTCGAAACTCTCCGGCATGCGGAAGTATTTGCCGAACATGCCGATGATCGGCGCATTGCCGCGGACGCATTTCTGGTGGTGATCCATCACCGGCGAGAAGACGTTGAACTGTTCCGGCGGGCAGAAGCGTTTGACCGTCTCAAACGACGGGAAGGACTGGTAGCCGAACTCCGAACAGAAACGCGGTTTGACCGAGTAATAGGCACTGAACTCCCTGCCACCGTGCCAAACCTCCCAGTAGTGCATGTCTCCGCAGGAGTCGTCGTGCCAGCCGTCATTGAAGTTGTTGGGGCCGCCGCAGGGGGAGCTCGGCCAGAACAACCGGTCCGGATCGAAGGTTTCGACCATCCGGGCGAGCTCCCGGTTGAGACGGTCGTAGTGGATGGTGTTGACGAGACGTTTGTCTTCTCCGTACCAGCGGGTGGCGCCGATCACCTCGTTGTCGCCGCACCAGAGGGCGAGGCAGGGGTGATGACGGAGGCGGCGGATCTGGAAGTTCAGTTCCTGCCGGACATTCTCGATAAACTCCTCGTTGGAGGGGTAGAGGCTGCAGGCGAACATCATATCCTGCCAGATCAGCAACCCTTTGCGGTCGCAGAGGCGGTAGAATTCCTCGGATTCATACTGGCCGCCGCCCCAGACGCGGAGCATGTTCATATTGGCGAGCCGGGCGGATTCGAGCAGATCGTCGAGCACTGCCGGTGTCACCCGGGCGGGCATCGCGTCGGCGGGAATCCAGTCGGCCCCCTTGCAGAAGACATCGAATCCGTTGACGCGGAAATACATGGAAACGCCGTATTCGTCGGGCTGGTTGACGACCTCCAGCGTCCGCAGCCCGATCTCCTGTTCGACGGTTTCGTCATCGGTCGAGACGGTGAGCAAATAGAGTGAAGCTTCTCCGAGGCCGTTGGGCCACCAGAGTTTGGGATTGTCAACCACGAAGAGCGCCTTGACCCGGTTTTCACCTTTTTTCAGCGAGGCGGTGACGGTTTTCGTTTCGCCGTTGAAGGTGAAGGTGACGGTTTTGCGGCCGGAACGCAGTGCGGAAAGTTCCGCGACGGCGGTGACGGTGACGCGCTTCTTCTCATGCTTCTGTTCAGTGTGGACATAGTCGATCCGGGCAAGGTTGACGCCGGTGAGGGTGAGCGGCGCATAGACGCCGGTGACCATCAGCGTGATGCCCCAGTCCCAGCCGCCGTGGCAGTGGACTTTGCGGATCAGATTGAGGTGTTCCACCTTGGAGCATCCGTTCATCGGGATTTCCCGTTTCTGGCGGAGCGCCTCTTTTTTCGCTTCAAGTTCCGCGGATTTGAAGTGAATCCGGATGACGTTACGCCCGGGTTTGAGCGCCGGTTTCACCTCCGGGCGGTAGCGGCGGAACATGTTGTTGCCGGTGAGCACCCGGTGGCCGTTGATGAAGATGGTTCCGAAGGTGTCGAGCTGTTCGACGTTGAGGTAGACGCTGTCGTATTCGAGCAGGGAAGTCGGAACGTCGAACTCCCGTTCAAACTCCCACTCATATTTGCGGAACTCCTGCACGAGGGTTTCGTTGCAGCCGAAATAGGGGTCGGGAATCGCTCCCGCTGCCAGCAGTGCGGAGTAGTTGTCTCCGGGCAGTTGCGCCGGGATGGTCCGCCCATGTTCCCAATCCGCACTTTTCAGCGACCATTCGCCGCTCAAATCGATGAAATTTTCCATTTTTGCTTAGTTCCTGCAAAATTCATGTTGTCCTGGTTTTTCATAGAATATATTGGCCGGTGAGGCAAAATCAAGGGGAGAGCGGAGCGATTGTTTGCAACAAAAATAGAATTTATGCAAAAAATGTAAAAATCAATTGCAAACGGATTGTTTCACGCTATATTGAGGAGGAAAAGGAGACGATGAAATGGCACATCCCACACAGAAGGAGATTGCCGCGCGGACCGGTTTTTCGATTGCGACGGTGTCGCGGGCGCTGGCGGGGTCGCCGCTCATTTCCGCCCGGACCCGCCGCGAAGTGATGGCCTGCGCCCGGGAAACCGGTTACCGGGATGAAGTGTGCCGCGAAGTGGCGGTCATCATGCCGGATATCCCTTACGGCGCCTATTTCGGGACACTGCTGCATCAGCTGCAGGAGGAGCTGCGGCGGAATCGCTTCGTGCCGGTGATCTTCTCCACGCTGGAACTGCATGTGCTGGAGAAGATGCCGTTCTGCGGCGCGATTTCGCTTCTGGCGCACAACGGACTGGAGGCCTACTGGGGGGCGCGGCATACGATTCCGCTGGTGTGCATCAACACCCGGCCGCGCCATCTGGACGGCATTTTCACGGTCGGTTCGAACGACGTGCAGGGGATGAGGCGTGCCGTCGGTCATCTGATTCAGCTCGGCCATCGCCGGATCGGGCGGCTGGGCGGGGGGTATTCGTTCGGCGACCGCACCAACTGGAACAGCTATGCCCGCGATCTGGCCTTTCGCGATCTGATGGCCGAACATGGACTCCCGGCGGAGTTGCGGGTTGCGGTCGAGGCGCAGAGCGTCCCCGAGGCGGTCCGTCAGTTGCTCGACATGGGAGTGACCGCGATGATTCTGCTCAACGAGGGGATGGAGCTGGAGGCGATGCACGCGCTCCGGCTGTTGAATGTCCGGGTGCCGGAAATGCTTTCGGTGGTCGGCTGGTCGAGTGATGCGGTGGCCCCCTTTCTCGAACCGTCGCTCACCAATCTCGAGCAGAACTACACGGAGCTGGTCCGTTGCGGCTGTGAAATCTTTCAAAAACTGCTCAACGGGGAGCCGGTGGCGGGCGATGTTCTGGTGGATTACCGGTTCCGGGTCCGTTCCAGCACCGCTCCGCCGCCGGGGGCGTGACGCTCAGCGTTTCTCCGGATAGAGGATCTCGAAGAACGGAGTGCCGTACTGCAGCTTCGCGGTGTCGAGTTCCAGTTTCATACCGTCCGCCGTCTGGCGGACCGGGAGTTGTTCCGCCCGGCTGCCGTCGAGGTGGAGGGCGTAGACGGCGGGGGGCGTCGCGTGCCGGTTGGCCAGCGAAATGGTCAGCTTCCCGGTGCGCATCAGGAGGGGTGCGCCGCCGAGGGCGAGCAGCCGCTTGCCGTCCTTCGTGGTGGCCATGCCGCAGTTGACTGCGTCGGTGGCGAAGATCAGAAGAAGCCGGTTCGCGTCGGAGAGTGTTTTTTCTGCTTCGAGCGAAACGAGCGTGACCGAGGCGGGAACCGAACAATTTTCAATCCGGACCGCTCCTGCGGTGACCGGCCGGTTCTCTTTGAGGACCGCTCCGGCGAGCCGTGGCGTGACCACGCGGAGCGTGCCGCGGTCCGGTTCGAAGAGGAGTTCGCCGGTGTCGCTTTCGAGGATGGTTCCCTTTTCATCGGTCCGGTTCGTTTTCGGCAGGACCCCCTGTTTCCGCAGACGACGGATCATGTCGGCGTAGATGGCGGGGCGGTCGCGCCGGGCGTCGGAGGTGACCGCCTCCACGCTGGTGCCGTAGGCGCGGGAGAAGATCTGCGGAGTGAGCGAGAGGTTCGGCGAAACGTTCCCCACCGGGTCCAGTGGTTTCACTCCGGTGGCGCGGACGCCGATCCGGGTGAGGAAGCCGAGCATGGTGTACTCGGCAGCCAGCGCGTCGAGCCGATGGGCTGAGCGGAGGATTTCCGGCGTGACGGTAAACTCCACCGAATGCGGGCTTTCGGCGACGTCGCCGCGCAGGAAAGCAAAGGCGCTCACCGCGTCGCTCGCCCGGAAAATAGGATCATAGAAGTCGGCATAGTTGTGTGGTGCGACCGGGCGGAAATTCAGTTCGGGAAGCAGATTGCCGTGCGGCAGCAGCAAGCTGATTCCGTTCAGCGTCGCATAGCCGGAGAAGAAGAGCCCCATTTCGTGTCGGTAGGGATTGGGGGCGCAGTCTGCATATTCTGTGACAAGTACTGGTCGATTGAGGCTCTGTTTGGCGAGAATTCGGGCAAGGTAATGCCCATTGCTTCGCAGAGAACTTCTGATGTTGCGATAAACCTCTTTTGCTCCATGAGTGGTCTGGACCGGATAGCCGGGAACGCTTTTCGCCGGAAGCGGCAACCCGGCATGGCCATGGTAGGTGTGGAGGGTGGAGACTTCGAGAAGTTCCCGCCCGGGGGCGTCGATCATGCGCATGTAGAGGTCCCAGTTGGTGAGCAGGGCTTTGCAGCCGGTGGAGCGGACGACGCCGTGGTAGAAGCGGGTCAGCTCCTGAATCTTTTTCTGCATGAACTCGCCCGCTTTGCGTCCGGCGGGAGTGTCGCTTTTGAGGAGTTGTTCCGAAAGTTTTGGCGCACCAGGGCCGTAGAACTTCTCCCACTCCGGCGTGAAAGCCGATAGGTAACTCGGGGAGACGCGGAAGTCCTGTTCGTTCATGAAGAGCAGAAAAGCCAGAACAGGATCATCGGCATAGCGCCTGCCGTTGACGGTGTTGACCCGGTTCAGCAGATACTTCACCCCTTCGGCCCAGTTGCGCCGGAAGGTTTCGTTGACGTAGAGCTGGGCGTGGAACTGTTTCCCCAATAGATCTTTTCCGACCCAGTGACCGGACTGAAGTGCGTCAGTCCAGCCGCAGTAACTGCTCATCAGATCCCAGAAGACGTAAATTCCGTTCTTGGATAGTTCCGCCAGCGCATAATCAAAAGCTCTGAGTTTTTGTTCGTCGAAGTACTCCCTGAATTCCTCCTGTGACTGTGGAATCATCTTCGCCTGGTCGATGGTAACTCCAAAGCGGCGATATTTATTTTTTGCATAGACCGGGCCATGAAAACGAACCAGATTGATTCCCAGTTGTTTCAGCTGTTTGATATCATTGGCGATTTTTTGGGGATCAGGCACAAATTGCATGACGGCACTGCGGAACCGCAAAGGATGGGTTGGATTTTTCCTTACGGCACATTTCCCTTCGTTTTTGATGATGATGCGATCCTCTTTCCCAATCGGCGGGAACGCTGCGATTTGAGAGAAATCAAGGGCGCTTCCTGCCTTGGGAAGACGAACGGCATGATTCATTTCAAGTGGCTTCCAATCGCGTGACGGGTAGTAATTGACGATTTGCCCTTCCTGCGGCCGGATGCCGTTCCGGTCCTCGAAAAGGCGGGGTGCTTCCAGTTGAGCCGAGTCCATATTGAAACTCAGAGTGAACCGCAGTTCGTCGGTGTCATCCGGAACAAACGGAATTTGTATACGGGAAAATTCTTTTTCAAAGCGGTTTCGGTTCCCGAAGGGGAAACGGAGTCGGCGGTTTGCCGAAAGAGTGAAGAAGCTTCCGTTGCGGCTGGATCCGGAGACAGAGAAAAGATAAACCTTTCCCGGTTTCAGCACTCCGGCGGGGACGGAACAGGAGAAAGAGCTGCCGGCAGGAACCGTGAAGAGAGGGCGACCATTCGGGGAGCTTTTTTCTGCTTTTCGGGCTGGTTGCAGTTCTTCCAGAGACCATGTTTTGCACGGTTGCGGTGGGGTGCCTAGCGGGATGATTGTGAGATGGGGGATACCGTACATTTTTCCATTGAAGCCGTTGTGAGGCGGGATGTTCACCACGCCTGCCGGGAAGTCTTTCCGATAGACGATATCGGCGCTCATGACCCCATGACCGCTGTGTCCCCAGTTGAATACCTCGCGGGCTTTTTCCCAGCCGGGGGGAATTGTAGGCTTTCCCCGTCGATGGACCGCAATATAAACGGTTGCAGGCTTATCGATTGTAAAACTGTAACCCATACCAGGAGCGTAAGCGTTGTCCCGGGGAGCTGCGATAAAAAGTGCTTTTTCGAATGTCTCCGGAGCCTGAACGACAATGTTGCCCATAATCATTCGGATGGGGTTCCTTTGAACTCGCAACTCAGGAGACGAGAGATTGGTCACTCTGATAGTTTCAGAGGCAGAAGTCATATTTATACACGACAGTAAACAAAGTATAACGATATAGAAATATTTCATGATCATTCCTGACTATCTGGCCTGGTTTCCAATCCAGCCAAGCTGTTGTGTAAAACTGTATATGGTAGGGAGAGCATATTCGTTGCTTTTTTCCCGCCAGGTGTATATTCCCTGTACATAATGGTCGGCAAATGATTGTGGTTGCAGAGCCGCTACATGTCCGTCCAGCATAGCCGCATTCATTCTCTCGCCGTGACGGGCATGGGCTCTGCCTTGAGAATAGTAGTAGTCGCTAATTCGAATGCCAGCTCCAATACTCCACTGCTGTATGACATCTCCGTAGATTCGAAGGGAATCAAAAAAGATTGGTGCAGCCGGTTTCCATTTTTTGCTGCGTAAATTAAGAAAATAAGCTTTAGAATCTCCTGTGATATCCATCTCAACATTTCCATCCCATCCCCAGCTTTTTGCGGGAAAGGAGTAAAGGATCGCGTAACCTTCCCGGGAATATGCTTTTTCGACCCCTTTGGTTGTGGTGAGCTTCACGCTGGGGCAGAAGGAGACCGGGTCGGTAATATAACGTAATTTTTCAAGGTATTCCCGGTAGGACTGGTTGGCGTCAAAGCGTACAATAAGCTGGTCTGCGTAATCGGTCGCATAGAGCTGGGCGCCCGACATGCACTGCTTGAGATTGCTGATGCAGCGGACACCCTGTCCCCGTTCCCGCGCCTTGTTCAGAGCGGGCAGCAGCATCGCCGCCAGAATCGCGATGATGGCGATCACCACGAGGAGTTCGATAAGGGTAAAATTTCGTGTAATTCTGCGATGACAAGATGCGTTACTTCGCTGCTTCATAAGAAAACTCCTGTGTCAGTTGTGAACTGGGAATGCGCATGGAAACCACCGAATTGCCGGCGTCTTCCGTCCGGCGGTGCAGATAGGTGACGGCGACGACCGTGCCGTCCGGCAGAAGTTCCAGACCGGGATACCCGCAGTCAAACTGGAATTTCGGTTCGGCCGGGGCGTGGTGAAGCAGCTTCAGCTGAAGTTCCCCCGGGGTGCCGTTCTTCAGATCCTCCCAGCGGCCGACCCAGCCGCAGAAGTGACCGAAGCCTGCGGTATCGGGAGCGACGTTGCGGAAGACCGCGAGAATCTGGCCGTCCGGCAGATAACGGGCGATGTGGCGGTCTCCCCGCAAGCCCTCCGGCAGCGGGCGCGGCGCACTCCAGGTTGCCCCGTGATCGCGGGAGAAGATCACCATCGAGGGATACTCCCGGTTGTTCGCCCGGAGCAGACAGGCCCACTCCCGCCCGTCGGGGGAGGGGAGCACCCAAGGTTCGCACAAGTTCGCCTCCGTGAGGTGGGTGACCGGTTCGGGGGGAGTCCAGCTCAGCCCGTTGTCGCAGGAGTAAGAACGGATGATCCGGTTGCTGAGTGGCTCTGCACTCTCCGGATCGCGGGCATTGGTCAGCCCGACCAGCCGCCCGTCTCCGATCGGCAGAATCGCGGTCCACGGCATGACCGAAACGATGTCGCCGCCGCAGGGCTTCATCGGGGTCCAGTGATTCCCTCCGTCCTCGGAGAGCGAATAGACCATCCGGCGGCTCTCCGGCTTCTGCGCGTAGACCACCAGCCGGAGCGGCGCTTCCGGTGTCGGCAGATGCCAGATGGTCGGGCAGTTGACATGGTCGCGCCAGTTTGCCGGTGTCGGCAGAAGTCCGCTCCAGCTCCGGCCGCCGTCGGTGCTCTTTTTCAAGGGGCCGCAGGGGCCGCCGTGGCCGATGGTCCAGACGCAGAAGAGCGTCTTCCCATCCGGCATCAGCACGGTGGTCGGATGGCCCTGATAGGTGGTTCTGCCATCGGAAATGATGGTTTGCATCTCCGTATGACTTGATAAATCTAGAAGCGGAGGAAGCATGGATTCCCTTTCATAACAGTTTGAAAATTTAGGTTCTCTGCTTATATTATACGATAATCGATGCCGGTTGCAAAGAGTAGAATTCTGATAAAAATGATAAAAAAATGACAAACAGCGAAAGTATCGCATTTTTCCGGGGGAAAATCGCCCTTGCCGCCGCCGCTACGCGGGAGCATCCGCGTGTCCTGCTCTGTCGAACTTTTCCGCAGCAGGTGCATCCCCGGATCACCCGGACCTTTTTTCTGCGGCTGGTGCTGGTTCTCTCCGGCAACCGCCTCTGCCGGTATGGGGATGGGAAACAGCTTGTCGACCGCCGGATCGTGCCGGGCGACGTCCTGCTGGTCGAACCGCGCGCTGACCTCTGGAACGAGGAGGAGGGGGAGTACGAGCTCTTCTCGGTGGTGGTGAGCTACAACTTCATCCGGCTCGTCTCCAAGAGGCGCCGGGCAGGGGATCCCGTGCGATATGACCCGGATGCGGTGCTCCATTGCGGTGCGGCCTCCCGCGACTCCCTCGAAGAGCTTCTGCACGCACTTGCCGCGCTCGTCGACATCGGCAACGGGGAAACCGCCGGCGACATTCTGAACGCGGTCTGGAGCCTCGTCCGATTCGCGCTGGAGGCTCCCGGCGAACAGCCCGGCAACGCGTCGCACCGGATGCTCGAAGAGGCGCTCGACTATCTCGAGCGACATCTGGGGGAAGCGGTCACCTGTGCGGAGGTCGGCCGTCATCTGCGGGTGAGCGGCAACTACGTCTCCCAGCTCTTCGCCCGGCACATGCACTGCGGTTTTTCCGAATATCTGACCGGCCAGCGGCTGGAACTCGCCCGCCGCCTGCTGCTGCAGTCGGATATGAATGTCGGGGAGATCGCCTCCTGCTGCGGCTTCCGGCAGGCGAACTACTTCATCCGGGTCTTTCGCGGGCGCTTTCACTGCACCCCGCTGCATTACCGGATGAATGCGGCCGCCCGGCGGGGGGTGGATGAGGAGGAACGGCGTTTTTTCGGCAATAAATTTGCCCGCTGACTTTAAAAAAACAGAATGTGGCGCTATCTTATGAACATGATGAAAATGATCGTAAAAAAACACTGGTTGTGCGTCGCCGCGGCGTCGCTGTTTCTCGCCGGGTGCGGCAAAGAGCATCCGGCGCCGCCCACCGAACGCAATGAGCTGGTCATCCGCTTCTTCGACAGCATGAAGAACCACGATGCCGCCGCCGCGTCCGAACAGGGCAGAAAGCTTCAGGCGATGGATTCCGGCAACGATTACGTGGCGAAGCTGGTCACCATTCAACAGAGCAATCTCTATGTGGACCGGGCGCAGAAAGCGCTCAACGCCGGCGATGTCACCGGCGCCATTGCCGCGCTGGAGGATGGGCTGAAACTTTATCCGCTCAATCACTCCCTGTCTCAACTGAGGAACCGGTTGAGGATCCTGAAGCAGGCCCCGGGGCTGATCCAGGCGATGCGCAGTGCCGAAAGTTCGGCGGCGAAGAGCGCGGCCCTTTCGGCGGCCACTACCACGCTGGCCGGGAATATGACGCCGGAGCTGACCGCCTATTTCGACGCCTATCGCGCCGGCATCGCCGCTCAGGCGGAGCAGGAACGCAACAAGGCCGTTTCGGAGCCGTCGGTCCCCGCGCCGAAAGCGCCGGCTGTTTCCGAACCCGCCGCGCCGGGGAAGAACCCGGCCGCGCGGTGACGCCATGTGGCGGAGAGGCGTTGCGGCTCTCGTTTTCTCCTTTGCCGTAGTTTCCGCCGGAGAGCCCGGCGGCGGAATTTGGGATTTCCTGCCGGAAGTGGTCGCGACCGTCGACGGCAAACCGATTCGCCGCAGTGAGCTTTCGGTCCAACTCCCCCCCGGAGCGGTTCCGGACCGTGCGGCGCTGATTCCGCTGATGCGGCGTGCGATTGAAGCGAAGATCTGTTTCGCCCTGATCGATGAATTGCTCCGCTCCGCCGGAATCGTTCCGAGCCGTGAGCTGGCGCTGGAGTATCTCAAGCAGTTGAATTCCCTGCTGCCGCGGGGAATTCCCGGTACTCCGCCGGAGCGTTTCCCCCAGCTGGCTTCTCAGCCGCAGTTCCAGCTCAACGCGGCGCTTCACCGCTGTTTCGCCCGGATGGCGCCGGACCAGATCAAAGTAACCGATCAGGAAATCGAAACCTTTTACCGCCTGAACCAGCCGCAGTTTCTGCTGCCGGAACAGGTCGACCTCGGAATCATCCAGTTCCCCGCGTCCCGCCCAACGGCGCGGGAGGAGGCCGAGACGGTGCGTTCCCGGTTGCTGCAGGGGGAGGCGTTCGACCGGGTTGCCCGCGAGGTGAATCCGGAGGGCGTCACGCTCGACGCCGGCGCCATTGTCCAGCTGCTCCGCCGGGAACAGCCGGAGTTGAAGGTTAACGGCATCAGCCGTCCGCTTCGGGCCGGGGAATTCTGGGTGGTTGTCAAACTGCGGGGAAAGACAGAACCCGCTTTCGTCCCGCTGGAAACGGTCGCCCCCTACATCCGCGAACAACTCGCCGCCGCCAAAGTCGGGCGTGCATTGGAGCTCTATTTGCGCGAACGGATGCAGAAGATGAAGATTGAATTTCACCTCGAGCCGGTCGCGCCCGGGAGCCCGGCGACGGGCGGTCCGTCGGCCGGTTCCCGGTGAGGAGGCTCAGCGCCAGAGCGCAAGATCGAGCGTCGACTCCATCGCCTTCAGTTTCGGCTTCAGCTGTTCAAACGCCTTGCCCGGTCCCCATGCTTCGATGAGGAAGAGCTCTCCCGCCCCCCAGAAACCGGGGTTGAACGGTACGATCAGCAGCTGGTAGTGAAAATCCTCTTTCCCGACACTCCGCCGGGCGGAAATGCTTTGGGCCTCCAGCCCTTCGGCGGTCCGGATTTTCTGGTTTTCGGTGATGACGTAGTTGTTGGTCTCCGTGAGAGCACGGCGGATGAGCTGCTCCCAGAAGGCGAGTGAGCCGCCGGAAAGATTGTCGCGCCGGGTGAGTCGGATGACGCAGTCATTGGCCGAGACGGCAACCGCTTCGCGTGCTTCTCCGTTGGTTCCAGCATAAACGGTTACGAAATCTGCCGGCAACTCCAGATCGAAGGGGAGGGCGGATTGCCCGTTCACCGGAATCGAGGATTTTCCGGTGGAACTGCCCAGCTGTTTCACCCAGTCGAGCGGAATCACCGGGCCGCTCTGAACCGGGCGGGAGCCGGAGTTCTGGAAGGTGACCGTCAACGTCACGTAATTGATCCGGTTCTCCGCCTGCTTGAGGCGGGTCTGAAGCTGTTCGATTTCCGTGGTGACGCGGGCGAGCTCCTGCTCCACTTTGAGCAGTTCTTCGACCTTGGCGCTCCGCTTGAGCAGTTCGGCAAGGCGGAGCCGCAACTTCTGCAGATTGTCCAGCCGGATGCCGAGGTCGGAAACCTGTTCGGTCAGATCCTCGCCGGTGATGCGGCGCGACAGGACCGTGCCGAGTTTTTCAATCTGATCCACCGCCGTTTCCGCTTTCGCGGCGGGAATCCGGAGCACCACCCGGTAGTTGCTGATGTCCTGTGTATAGCCGCCGCTTTTGCGGACGATCTCCTGCGACTGAGCGAGCGCGGCTCCGGTGTCGTCGACATTGAGCGTGAGCGAGGCGGTGTAGGCCATCTGCCGGCCCGCTTCGCCACGGAACTTCCGGGCCGATGCGCCGGATTCGTAGGAAACCGCTTTGTTCATCGGGGCGGTCTCCGCCAGAACCATCGGTGCGGCGGCCGCTGTCGGAGCGGCACGGTCGGCGACTGCGGTTTTCATGACCACGGCGGAAGGGGCGGAGCATCCGCTCAGAAGCGCGGCGGAGGTCAACCCGAACAGGAATGTGTGATGGTGTTTCATAAGGACAACTCCTCTGATTGCGGTGTTTGTTCCACTATAACCTGTTTCTCTGTTTTTTTCAACGTTCAAAGAAAAAAAGGGGCGGAACACCGGAGTGCGGGTTCCGCCCTTTGAGGAAAACGGCTGGGTCAGTAACAGTTCTTGCCGCGTTTGACCCACTCCCGGATTCGCTGGAAGAAGGCGTAGAGCGCCGGGATGAAGGCGATGCCGACCAGTGTGGCAAGAAGCATTCCGTAGAAGGTGGTCACACCGATTGCCCGGCGGCTGCCCGCACCGGCTCCGGTTGCCACCACCATCGGGTAGACGCCGATGATGAAGCTCCAGGCGGTCATCAGCACCGCGCGGTAGCGCTGTTTGAACCCTTCCAGCGCGGACTCGTTGACCGATTTCCCGGTGGCGCGCTCCTGTTTGGAGAACTCCACCATCAGAATCGCGTTCTTGCTGGCTAGTCCGATCAGCATCACCAGGCCGAGCTGGGCGTAGATACTGAGCGAGAGGTCGCACAGATGCAAGCCGATGAAGCCGCCGAGCACCGCGATGGCGATCGAGGTGATCACCGGCAGCGGAATGCTCCAGCTTTCGTACTGGCCGACCAGGAAGAGGTATCCGAAGATCAGCGCCAGCAGCATCAGGCCGACGATTTTGCCCTCGTTGCCGCGCTCCTGATAGCTCATGTCGGTCCAGCTGATCTGATAGTCGTGCGGAATTTTATCCCGGACGATCTGTTCGATCCGTTTCATCAGCGCGCCGCTGCTCACGCCGGGCATCGCCTGCGCGTTGACCGCGGCGGCCATCGCCAGGTTGAACCGTTCGATCTGGCGCGGTCCGATCATGTAGGAGACGCTGGCAATCGCGCTCAGCGGCACCATTTTGCCGTCGTTGGTCTGTACCTGAATCTGGCTGATGTCGGTGAGACGCGACCGCTCTTCCGCCTCGGACTGCACCTTCACTTTGAAGCTGTAGCCGTAGAGGTTGAAGTCGTTCACATAGTAGGAGGCGAGCTTGCTCTGCAGCGTGGTGAACACCCGGCTGATCGGAATGTTCATCGATTCGGCCTTGCTGCGGTCGAGATCAAGATAGAGCTGCGGCGTGTTCGCGTTGAATGAGCTGAACGCATAGAGCGCTTCCGGTGCGACCTGCTTGTTGTTGAGATTGGCAAGCAGTCCGTTCAGGGTGCTCGCCAGCTCCTGCGGCGTCTGGTTGCCGGTCGCCTGCAGCACAAAGCTGACACCGCCGGTGACGCCGAGGCCCATGATCGCCGGCGGCAGGAAGGCGTTGATCTTCGCCGACGGGATCGAGGCGGTCTCCTGCAGGATCTTCTCCTGAATCGCTTCAACCGACAGATCCGGCGTGGTCCGTTTCGACCAGTCTTTGAGTTTGGCGATCATCAGACCGACGTTTTCCCCTTCGCCGCCGATGAAGCTGAAGCCGCTCACCGAGAGCACATCCTGCACCCCGGGGATCTTGGAGATCTTCTCATACGCCTCCTGAATGGCCTGCTCCGTACGGTAGAGCGTCGCCCCGGGCGGGAGTTCGATGTCGCACATGATGGCGCCCTTGTCCTCCGGCGGGAGGAAGGAGCTCTCGGTGTTTTCGAAGAACCAGTAGTTCGCCGCCAGCACGCCGGCGAAGAGGATCAGCATGATGATCACCCGGCGGACCAGCAGTCCGGCGAAGAGCATGTAGCCGCTCCGGCTGAAGTTGAGCACCCGGTTGAAGCCCCGGAACACGATGTTCTTATCCGGATTGTAGGGGCGCAGAAGCAGCGAGCAGAGCGCGGGGCTGAGGGTCAGCGCGTTGATTGTGGAAATGCACAGCGCGATGCACATCGTCACCGAGAACTGCAGATAGATCGTTCCGACCATGCCGCCGTAGAAGCCGACCGGTGCATAGATCGCCACGATCACCAGCGTGGTGGCGAGAATCGCCCCGGTGATCTGCTGCATGCTCTTGATGGTCGCCTCTTTCGGCGGAAGATGCTCCTCTTCGATGATGCGCATGCAGTTTTCGACCACGATGATGGCGTCGTCCACCAGGGAGCCGATCACCAGAATCAGCGCGAACATCGTCAGAACGTTGATCGAAAACCCGAGCGGCACCAGCACGACGAAGGTGCCGATGAGGCTGACCGGAATCGCCAGCGTCGGAATCAGCGTGGCGCGCCAGTCCTGCAGGAAGAGGTAGGTCACCGCGACCACCAGGATCAGTGCGACCACCAGCGTTTCGACAATTTCCGCCATCGTCGTACGGATGTATTCGGTCGGGTCGTAGCCCAGCTCGTAGCTGATTCCTTTCGGGAAGCGTTCGGAGAGCTCCTTGAGCCGCGCGTTGGCCGCATTGATGACGTTGAGCGCGTTGGCGTCGTCGTTGCGGTAGATCGCCACGGAGACCGATTCCCGGCCGTTGAAACGGCTGTTGTTCGAATAGTTTTCCGCGCCGAGTTCCAGACGGGCGATGTCGCGCAGTTTGGTCAGCTGACCCTTGCTGCCGACCTTGATCACGATGTCGCCGAACTGTTCGGTCGTCTTGAGGCGGCCAAGGGTGTTCACCTTGAGCTGGAGATATTCGTTGCTGCTTTCGGCGCCGACGGTTCCGGCGGCGGCCTGAACGTTCTGCGATTCGATGGCGGAGATGACATCTTCCGGCTTGATCTTCAAGGCGGACATGCGCATGGGATCGAGCCAGACACGCATGGAGTAGTTGCGCTCACCCCAGATGGCGACATCGCTGATGCCGTCGATTCGGGCGAGTTCATCCTTGACGTGGATTCGCACGTAGTTGGAGAGCTCCAGCTGCGAGACCTCCGTTCCGTCGGTGGTGAAGGCGTACATGCCGAGAATGTCGCTCGACCGCTTCTTGACCTGAACGCCGAGCGCTTTCACTTCGGCGGGGAGGGAGGGTTCGGCGCGGCTGACGGCGTTCTGCACGTTGACCTGCGCGATATCGGTATCGGTCCCCGGCTTGAAAGTGATGCTCAGCTGATAGCTGCCGGAGTTGTTCGATTGCGAGGAGAAGTAGATCATATCCTCGATGCCGTTCGCTTCGGATTCGATGACCGTCGCGACGGTTTCGGCGATCACTTCGGCGCTGGCGCCGGGATAGCTGGCGGAAACCATGATCTGCGGCGGCGCAATCTCCGGATATTCGGCGACAGGCACCTGGAAGAGGCAGAGCACTCCGGCGATCACCGTGACGATGGAGATCACGAAGGAGAGCTTCGGGCGCTCGATGAAGATTCTGGAAATCATGATCGAAAACCTTTCCCCGCTTTACTTCGCCGGAACCGGATTGACCTGCGCGCCCGGCGCCGCCTTGTGAGTGCCGTCCACGATGACGATTTCGCCCGGCTTGATCCCTTCGAGGATGGTCTGGAGGTTGCCGATCATCGCACCGAGCCGCACGTCGCGGCGTTCGACCTTGTTTGCCGGAGTGACGACGTAGATGAAGTTGCCTTTGGCGTCGGTCATCAGGGCCGAGAGTTTGACAGCCGGGTATTTTTTGTCCGCGACTTTGGAGATCATGACGGTGACGAGACCGCCGGGCACCAGCTTGGCGTCGGGGTTCGGGAAACGGGCCCAGATCTGCATGGTGCTGGTGTCGGTATCGGCTTTGTTGTCCACCAGCGCGACCTTGCCATCCAGCGGATATGCCGTGTCATCCGCCAGTTTCAGGCGGATTTTCGCTTTCTGCTTCATCGTCTCGATATCGCCGAACATCGACTGGAAATCCCGTTCGCTGATGGCGAAGTTCGCGTAGATCGGATCGATCTGGACGATGTCGACCAGTTCCCCTGTGGAAGGGGTCACATAGTTGCCCACCGTGAGCGTCACCTTGCCGATCCGGCCGGTGATGGGGGCGTAGATGCAGGTGTAGCTCAGGTTGTTTTCCGCATCGAGCAGCGAAGCCTCCGCTTCGGCGAATTTCGCCTTGTTGAGATTGTAGAGACGCTCGGCGTCATCGTAGGTGCTCTTCGAAACCGCCTGCTGCTGTTCCAGCGTTTTCTGGCGGTCGTAGTTGATCTTCGCGTAGTTGAGTTCCGCCTTGCACTGATCCACTTTGGCTTTGGCCGCCAGCATCTGCGCGCGGTAGGTGGTATCCTCCAGCTCGTAGAGAAGCTGCCCCTTTTTGACCATGTCGCCTTCGTTGAACTTGATGGAGTTGATGTTGCCGGAGATGCGCGGAATCAGCGAAACCTCTTCGATCGCCTCCAGCCGCCCCGGAATGGTCCGGGTGGTGGATTCCGAGATTTCGACCGCCGGTTCGACCAGGACGCTGGCGATCGGCTGAGCGGGTTTGCCCGCCGGTTTGTCCGCGGCGGCGGCGCTCAGGGAGAGCAGACCGGCCATCCCGAGCAGGGCGGCTTTGCAGTAGGTTGTCTGGAACATGATATGGGTCTCCTTAATTGGTTTGCAGTTCACTGTTAAATTGTTCGAGCAGGGCAATCAGCCGGGCGCTCTCATCTGCCGGATGGCGGGCGAGAAAGCGGCCTGTCATGTCGCTGAATCGCTGTTCCAGCTCCCGGATGAGGCGGCGTCCGCTTTCCGAAAGACGGATCCGGACCGCCCGGCGGTCCTGCTGATCGGTCCGGCGCTCCAGCAGCTCCCGGCGGACAAACATCTCCACCATGGCCGAGGCCGCGCCGGAGGTGAGGGCGAGGGACGCGGCGAGCTCTTTGAGGCTCACCCCCTCCGGTTTCGTCTCGGTGAGGATGCAGATGTTGCGCAGCAATTGCTGCTGGCGCAAGGTGAGATTCATCGCCAGTTCGATCTCGTGCGGTTGCTGCTGATCCAGCGCGGACTCGCGCAGGCGGTCCACAATCTGAAAGAGCAGCCGCCAGAGCGCGGCGTCGAATGACTGGTTTTGTTCCATATGATTTTTCGTTTCTCCTGTTTGACAGGCATATAAAATATCCCCTTTTTAATATTTTGCAAATCCTAATTACTTCTAATATCTAACTTTTTTATTTCGGAAGGCGTTCTGAAACCGAAAGAGGCAGAGGGGCTTTCGCCGGCCGGCGGAACGTGCCGGTTGTTTCCGGGAAACGGGCGGTTGGCTGGAGGGTTGCAATGGATTTTTGCAAAAACAGCGCCATCCGTTCCTTGCAAAGCGGGAAAATGAGGATATATTATCAGGATTATGTGCGAATGGTTAAACTGAATGAAGGTTTTTTGAAATCATCAGCTGAAGGAGCAAAAAAGAATGTATGCGATCATCAAAACCGGCGGCAAGCAGTATAAAGTCAAAACCGGCGACCTCGTCGAAGTCGAGAAGCTCGATGCCGAAGTCGGCGGCAAGGTGACCTTTTCCGAAGTGCTCGCCGTCGGCGAAGAGGGCGGCGAACTCAACGTCGGTTCTCCGCTCGTCGCGGGCGCCTCGGTCGAGGCGGTGGTCAAGGATCAGTTCCGCGGCAAGAAGATCGTGGTCTTCAAGATGAAGCGCCGCAAGGGCTATCGCCGGACCAAGGGACATCGCCAGGGGCTGACCCGCGTCGAAATCGGTGAAATCAAGGGCTGAACTCAAATGCAGTACGATGCCAACGGCGCCCTGATGCAGACGGAACTGCCGGGGATTCCGCTCGTCAACCGCGGCAAGGTGCGCGATGTCTACGACCTCGGCGATGCGTTGTTGTTTGTGGCGACGGACCGGCTGAGCGCATTTGACGTGGTCATGCCCAACGGCGTGCCGCGCAAGGGCGAGGTTCTGACGCAGATTTCGCTTTTCTGGTTCGACCTGATGCGGGATGTGCCGAACCATCTGATTTCCGCGGATGTCACCACCCGGCCGGAACTGAAGGCTTATGTCAAGGACCTGCAGGGGCGGTCGATGATTGTCCGCAAGGCGAAGGTGATTCCGGTGGAATGCATCGTCCGGGGCTATCTGGTCGGCAGCGGCTGGAAGGACTATCAGAAGAGCGGTGTCGTTTCCGGTATCCGGCTCCGTCCCGGTTACCAGCAGGCGTCGAAGCTGGATGAGCCGCTCTTCACTCCGTCGAGCAAGGCGGCCGTGGGCGAGCATGACGAGGCGATCTCCTTTGAGCAGGTTGTGGCGCTGATCGGTGCGGAGAAGGCGGCGGAAATCCGCGATCTTTCTCTCAAGATCTACACCACGGCGCGTGATTATGCGGAAAAGCGGGGCATTATCGTCGCCGATACCAAATTTGAGTTCGGCGAAATCGACGGGAAGGTGATTCTGGTCGACGAAGTGCTCACGCCGGATTCGAGCCGTTTCTGGCCGGCGGACCAGTACCGTGTCGGTACCAGTCCGGTCAGCCTCGACAAGCAGTTTGTGCGCGACTATCTCGAGACGCTCGACTGGAACAAGACCGCCCCCGGGCCGGTCATTCCCGCCGATGTGGTCGAAAAGACCAGCCGGAAGTATCTGGAAGCATACCGGATGCTCACCGGGCGTTCTCTGTAAGGGAAAGAGTCGGAATTCGGGCGGCGGCCGTTGGCCGGCCGCCCTTTCTGTTTCAGGAGTTTTTGACGCATGCCGGATCTCTTCAATGAATTTACTTTTCTCCAGATTCTGACGCTGATCGTCAGTGCCGTTCTGATCGGAATCAACAAAACGGCGATTCCCGGAATCGGCGTTCTGCCGGTGGTGCTGTTGACGATGGCGTTTCCGGCTCGTTTGTCGACCGGGCTGCAGCTGATTATGCTGGCGATGACCGATCTTCTGGCGGTCGCCTGGTATCGCCGCCATGCGGACTGGAAGATCGTTCTCCGGCTGCTGCCGTGGGCATTTGCCGGGCTGGCACTCGGCTCCTGGACGCTGCGGTACATCAGCGACGAGGCGATGCGGCCGCTGCTGGGGGCGATTGTTCTGATTCTGGCGGCGCTCAACGTGCTGCGCGCCCGGCTGGCGCCGGAGAAGATCCCGTCCGGTTCGGCAGTGGCGGCGGCCTGCGGTGTGACGCTCGGCTTCACCACGCAGGTGGCGAATGCGGCGGGGCCGGTGGCGGCGATCTATTTTCTGGCGATGAAGCTGCCCAAGGAGAAGTATATGGGGTGCAGCGCCTGGTTCTTTCTCATCATCAACTGGACCAAGCTGCCGATTTTCCTCTGGGAGGGACGGATTACGATGGAGGCGTTGAAGATCGACCTCATGATGATTCCGTTTCTGCTGATCGGTGCCGCGCTCGGAATTCTGCTGCTCTCCAGGATGCCGCAAAAGCTTTTCGAGAACATCATTCAGGTTCTTGTCGTGTTGACAGCAATCAAGCTCTTCTTCTGAGCGCTTGCGGAGTGGAAAGCGGCAGATCCAGCAGTTTTGCCGCATTTTTCCAGAAAATCAGCTCCTGTTCCTGCGGTGTCAGCGGCAGGGAGCGGATGAATTCAAGCTGTTTTTTCTGGTCGCACCACGGGCTGTCGGTGCCGAAGAGAATGCGTTCCGCACCATGGCGGCGGATGATCCGGACCAGTCGTTCCGGCTCGATGTAGTCCGGCGTGACGAAGGCGAGATCGAAATAGACCGGCAGACCGAGCAGATATTTCTCCACATCATCCCACAAGGTCATCGAACCGAGGTGCGCCAGCACCAGTTGCAGTTCCGGGAAACGGCGGTGAAATGCCGCCAGTCGCTCCGGGTCGGTGTGCCATGGCGGCTGGAACATGATGTCGTACCCGGCATGGGTCACGACGAAAAGCCCGAGTTCACAGCACCGTTCCCAGAGCGGGAAGAGCCGCTCTTCACGGAATTCGAACTGCTGATACTCCGGGTGGAGTTTGATTCCTTTCAGTCCGGATTTCGCGATGAAATCCAGCGTCGTTTTCGGCGTCGGGTCGTCAGGATGGAGGGAGCCGGTGAAGAAGACCGGGGCATGGTTCTGTTCTGCCGCCCAGCGGTTCACACCGAGGCTGTTCGCCGGATTGGTCACCAGCGCCAGGGCAAGAGAATAGTCGATTCCTGCTTCGTGCATCGAGGCGATCAGTCCGTCGCGCGTGCCGTCCGTCGCCGGCTTGAGACGGCCCTGGACCGCGCTGAGCGCCTTGGCGACGACCTTCTGCGGATAGCAGTGTGTGTGAAAATCAATGACCATCATGAAAAAAGCGGGAACCGTTTTTGCGGTCCCCGCCCGGGTTCTATCTCAATGTTCAGCAGTGCGGCTCGCGATCCAGCGGCGCATTGGCCAGCGTCTGGAGCCATTCGACGTTCGGGAAGTAGTCCTTGTAGAACGACCGGATCAGCGTCTCCAGCCCCTTCTGCCCGTATTCCCAGTCGAGGATCTTGTCGCCGAGCGCCTTGCGCACGTTGCTCTGGTCGAAGATGATATCCGACGAGAAGTAGGGGAAAAGGTCGCCGAGGAAGCGGGCCATCAGTTTGTTGTCCATCGTTTCCGCGACCGGACCGCCGTTGACGGTGGTTCCGTCGAGACGCAACACCCGGCAGATGGAGTTTTCAATCTGGTGGGTCGAAAGCGGGCTTTCACCGGTGATGTGGTAGGCCTGATTGTTGACCGGCTGCTGGAAGAGGGCGGTAATCGCCTCTTGCACATAGTCGATCGGCACGAAATAGACATGTTCGGAGGGCACCGCGGCGAAATTGATCTGCAGATTGGCCCAGCCGGTGTGATCGATCTTGTGCTTGGTGCAGTAATGACTCTTGAGTTTGCCCAGAAATTCAAGAATGCGGTAGAACGCCAGCGGCTTGCGGATCCGGCCGTCCGAACGGCGGCCGGTGATGATCGCCGGCCGGTAGATCGTGAAGGGAATGCCCGAATTGCGGACCAGCATCTCCGCCTTGAATTTGCTCTCTTCGTACGGATTGTTGAAGCCGTTGTCGATAGGCATGTTCTCAAAGGCGGTCCCCACCAGTTTCCCGGCGATGTAGGCGGTTCCGACATAGTGGAACTCCTTCACCTTGAGAAGCTGGGCCAACTTGACCATGTTCACGGTGCCGTTGTAGTTGATCCGATAGGTGCGCCCGGTGGGGTCCTTGCCGAGATTGACGTCGGCGGCGCAGTGGAAAATGATCGTGGTGCCGGAGAGCAGCGGATTCTTCGCAAGTTCTTCCGGGTCGATGGTGGTCACGTCTCCTTCGATCACCTTGACCGATTTCAGGATCCGGTCGGCCAGTTCGGGGCACCCGTCGAATTTGCATTCATCGCGGATGATCTCTTCGGTTCTCTGCTGCGCGCTCTTGACTGCTGTCTTCCGGGCGAGGCATACAATTTCGTAATCCTGCCGCTCACGGAGCAGCGCAACGACGAATGCACTGCCGACCAGACCGGTGATGCCGGTCAGAAAAATCTTTTCCATCAGACACCTGATTTTGTTTTTTTTGCGAATTCATGTACAAGGAGTAAACTATACACCTTTTTCATGGAATTGCAAGCAGTTTGGGCAAAAAAAGCGTCATCCGGCCGGTGAACCCTTGACATTGTTCTCATTCCGGGGTATTTTATTTCAATTATCATCTGGTATTATGAGGGAGAGTTTTACTATGACTTTTTTCCGTTGCCTTGCCCTGCTGCCGGCCGTTGCTCTGCTTCTGCTCTGCGGCTGCGGCGAGGAGAGTGCTCCCGCCGCCGGCGAACGTTTTGCCGTGAGTGCGGGGCTGCCGCCGATCGCCTACCTGGCCAACCGGATTGGCGGAGAATTCATCCACGCGAAGTCTGTGCTGCCGGAGGGGCGCAGTCCGCATGATTACGCTCCCGGTCCGCACGATATCCGGGCCGCTGCGGCGTCGAAGCTGTTTCTCACCACCCGCATGCCGTTTGAACACTCGCTTCTGCGTCCGCTTGCGAACGGGAAGGTGAAGGTGATCGATGTGTCGGAGGGAATTCAACGGATTCCCTTCGGCGCCGATTGCGAACATACGCACAACGAGGATCCGCATGCCGGCCATGCGCACGGGCCCGGCGAACCATGCAGCGAGGATGGACTCGATCCGCATGTCTGGCTCTCGCTCGACAATGCCATCCGGATTGCGGAAAATATTGAAAAAGCATATTCGGCGCTCGATCCGGCCCATGCCGCCGTCTACCGGGCCAACTGCGAAACGCTCACCCGGGAACTCGCCGCGCTGAAAAAAGAGGTGATGCAGGAACTCACCCCGTATGCGGGCGGAGAGTTTTACGTCTACCACCCGGCGTTCGGTTATTTCGCTCACATGACCGGGCTCGGGCAGGCCGCGATTGAGCTCGGCGGCCGCGAGGCGACCCCGGCCCATCTCGCCGGAATCATCCGCCGGGCGCGCGAACATGGAGTACGGGTGATCTTCGTTCAGCCGCAGTTCAACCCGGCCAGCGCGCGGGCGCTGTCGCAGGCGATCGGCGGCGAAGTGGTCGGCATGGATCCTCTGGCCGCCGATCTTCCGGCCAACATCCGGGAGATGACGCGGGTTCTCAAGCATGGATTCGCGGCACAGAAAGAGAAGCGGGAAGCCGATGAACGACGTTGAACCTATCATCGAACTGCGGAACCTCTGTTTCGGATATGAGCCCGGCCGCCGGGTTCTGGAATCGGTCAACCTGACCGTGCGGCGCGGGCAGTCCGGCTGTATCGTCGGCCCCAACGGCGGAGGGAAGAGCACATTGCTCGGTCTGCTTCTGGGGCTGCTCACGCCGGAAAGCGGGGAGATTCGGATTTTCGGTGTTTCTCCGGAGGAGGCGCGCCCCAAGGTGGGATATATGCCGCAGTTTCATCAACTTGACGGAGCGTTTCCGGTGACGGCGCTTGAAGTGGTGCTGATGGGGCGGCTCCGTCGCGGATTCTGGGGGCGCTACTCCGCGGAAGACAAGCGGATTGCCCGTGCCGCGCTGGAGGAGATGGGCATTCCGCAGGTGGCGGAGCGCAGTTTTGCTGCGCTCTCCGGCGGGCAGCGGCAGCGGGTGCTGATCGCCCGTGCTCTCGCCTGCCAGCCGGAACTGCTGCTGCTGGATGAACCGACGGCCAATATCGACCCCGGTGCGGAAGAGCAGTTCTATGCGACGCTTGAAATTCTCCGCCGCCGGATGACGGTGCTGACCGTCTCCCACGATCTCGGGTTTGTCAACCGTGAGGTGGATCTGGTGATCTGCGTCAACCGTCGGGTGACGGTCCACGAGGCGGGGCGGTTCGACGCCGCCGCCGCCAACGCGGTGTACCATCACGAAGTGAATCTGATCAAACACGATCATGACTGTTTCTGCAACTGCAAACATGCCGAATGCGGCCGAAAGGAGGCGCACTAGATGGAACTGTTGCGTGACTTCTTTCTGCCCGAGATGGTGTTTCTCCGCTACGCCCTGCTGATCGGGGTTCTGTCGAGCATTGCGCTCGGCGTGATCGGTACGATGGTGGTGACCCGCCGGATCTCGTCGATCGCCGGAGCCAGTGCGCATGCCGCGCTCGGCGGCGTCGGCGTGGCGCTCTTTCTGCAGCGGGTCTGCCTCTGGGGATGGTGTTCGGCGACGCTCGGCGCCGTTGTGGGTGCGGTGGCGTCCGCCCTGCTGGTCGGCGTGGTCAGCATCTGCGCCCGCGAGCGTGAAGACACGATCATCAATGTGGTCTGGGCGCTCGGCATGGCGATCGGTCTGCTCTTTCTCGACCGGACGCCGGGCTATGTGGACTGGCAGGGGTATCTGTTCGGGAACATTCTGCTGTTGTCGCAGCACGAAGTGTATATGACGCTGGTGCTGGATGCGGTGGTGTTGATTCCGACGCTGTTTTTCTACAACAGCCTTCTGGCGATGTCGTTTGACGGAACCTTTGCGGAGCTGCGCGGCGTGCGGGTGAAGCTGCTCTATCTGGCGCTGCTGGCGCTGACGGCTTTGACAATTGTACTGCTGATCAACGTGGTGGGGATCATTCTGGTGATTGCGCTTTTGACGCTGCCGGCGGCGACGGCGGGGTGTTTTACGCGGCACCTCTGGTCGACGATGGTGCTCGCTACCGTGTTGAGCTGGCTTTTTGTGACGTTCGGCCTGCTGGTGAGTTACTGGTACCGGATGCCTTCCGGACCGGCGATCGTATTGCTGGCGGGGGTGGTTTATGTAGCCGGGCTGGCGGTGAGTGCGTGGCGCGGCCGCAACCAACGGAGATGAGGCGAAAATGAGACGGTTTTTCAAAGGATTGGCCGCGACGGTTCTGGGGGTGATCTGTCTGCTTCCTGCCGGGTGCGGCAGCCGCACGGCGGACGGGTGTCTGGTGAAGGCAAAGGAATATGCTGATTCCGGGGAGTGGAAAGAGGCGCTGAAGCAGGCTCGACGGGCGGTGGAGCTCGAGCCGGACAATGTGTCCGGGCTGGTGTTCCGCGCGGTGGCCAGTGAGAAGTGCGGGGAACGTGATCTTGCGCTGGATTCGGCTCTTCAGGCGGTGAAGATCAATCCGGAGAGTTTTGCCGCACAGTATACGCTGGGGAGGCTCTATGCCTCTGATCCGGCCCGCTATGCCGACGCGATGAATGCGCTGGAGCAGGCGCTCCGGCTCAAGCCGGACGACACGAACACGCTCGTGGCGCTCTGCAACGTCGCGGTGGCCATGCGTTCCCGGCAGGCGGTTCCCTATCTGTTGATGCTCAAGCAGAGGCCGGAATTCGCGAAGAATTCGGCGCTGGACAATCAGCTGGGCATCTCCTATGTCCGGTCCGGGAACTTCAACGCCGCCAAGCGGGCGTTCATGGATGCCTGCCGCAATTCGAAGAACAATCCCGGCATGCTCTACAACATGGGGGTGTTCATGGATCGCTACACCTCGTCGAAGGCGAATGCCCGCGGCTTCTACAAGTTCTTCCTCAAGCAGACCCAGGGCAAGCCGGAATATGCCGCCGCCCGCGCCCGCGTGGAAGCGCGGCTGCGGCAGATGAACTGACCATGGCGTTCGGCGTATCCAAGGAGATCATCGAAGACATCAGATCCCGATGCGACATCGTGGAACTGATCGGCATGTTCGTGCAGCTCCGGCGGGCCGGAACCAACACCTACAAGGGGCTGTGCCCGTTTCATCAGGAGAAGACGCCGTCGTTCCATGTCGATGCGGCCCGGCAGACCTTTCACTGTTTCGGATGCGGCAAGGGGGGCGATGTCTTCCGCTTCTTCATGGAGAAGGAGAACGTCGGTTTTGTCGACGCTCTTCATATGCTCGCGTCGCGGGTCGGCGTGGTGATCCCGGAAAACGCTCCCGGCGGCGATCCGGGGGAGGGGCGGCGCCGGGCCGGCGAACGGGAGCGGCTGTTTCAGGTGAACGAAGCGTTTGCGGAATTTTTTCACCGGGTTCTGGTTTCGAATCCCGCTTCTCCTGCGGCGCTTTACTTGCAGAAGCGGGGAATTCCGCCCGAAGTGGCCGAGAAGTTCCGGATCGGCGCCTGTCCCGATGACTGGACCGCCTGCCTCAACTATGGGCGGAGCATCGGGTTTACCGACGCGGAACTGGTCAATTCCGGCATCGTCAGCCGGAAGGCGGAGACCGGACGCTGTTACGATCACTTCAAGGGGCGACTCACTTTCACCATTGAAAATGAACAGGGCAGGGCGGTCGGATTCAGCGCCCGGGCGCTGGAAGCCACTCCGGCCGGAGGGAAGTACATCAACACCACGGAGACGCCGATTTTCAAAAAGGGCAATCTCCTTTACGCTCTGCCGCTCGCGCGCCGGATGATGAGCGAAAAGAATATGGCGATCATCTGCGAAGGGCAGCTTGACACGATCGCGTTTCACCGGGCCGGGTTTGCGTGTGCCGTGGCGCCGCAGGGAACCAGTTTCACCGAGAATCAGGGGCGGATTCTGCGCCGCTATGCGGGGCGGATTTTTCTGGCGCTCGACTCCGATGCGGCCGGTCAGAAGGCAATCCGGCGCGATCTGGAGATCCTTCTGCCGATGTCGTTCGATATCCGGGTGATCCGGATTCCGGGCGGAAAGGATCCAGATGAATTGTTCCGCAACGGCGGTGCCGAGGCGGTTCAGCAGGCGGTGGCGGGGGCGGTCTCCTGGCTGCAGGTGCTCTGCGACTCGCTGCCGGAACGGTACGACATGAGTTCGCCCGCCGGCCGGGGGCAGGCCGCCGCCGAGGTGGCGGAGTTCCTCGGCAAGGTGACCAATCAGGTGGAGCTGGAGCTGTATGTCCGCGAGGCGGCGACCGCTCTGGGCGTGAGCGAAGACGCCTTCTGGGCGGAATTGCGGCAGGTGCGCCGGAAACTCCGGGGAGAGGAGGAGCGGCGGAGCCGCTTTGCCGGGCAGGAGCAGGAGGCGAAGCCGCCGGTCCGTCCGGTGGAGGAGCGTTACCCCTCCGCGCTGCTCACATTGCTCGCGCTGGCGGTCAACTACGAGGAGGCGGCCCGGCAGATCGCAGAACTTCTGCCGCCGGAAGAGCTCTCCGGAGAATCGCCGCCGGAGCGTGCGATCAATCTCGCAGTCAACGCCGCTTTGAATGGAGAGTTCGATCAGGCGGGCAGCGCGATTTCCGACATGCTGCTGGAACACCCGTCGCCGGCGGTCAGCCGTCTTCTGGTGGGCGATCACCAGTATGCCGACGTCAGCCGGGCGGTCCTCGATTCGGTCAGGGAGCTGCGCCGGATTCGCCGTGAAGAGAAACGCCGCACGCTGACCCTTCGCCTGCGGCAGGCAGCCACCGCGGAGGAACGGACGGCGATTCTGGGGCAGCTGGTGGAATTGAATCGAAAATAATTCCGGGAGGTATTCTTGTTATGAAACTTTCACACTGTTTTCTGCTGGCGGCGGCCGGTATCGTTCTGATGCAGACCGCCGGATGTGTCCGTGAGGTGGAAAAACGCGAGGAGCTGGGGGTCGGTGTTGTCGCCGAACTGCCGGAGTACCCGCAGCTGGCGCGCTACAAACTCTCGCTTCAGCTGGTCGGCAGCCGGACGCTGACGGCGGGCCGGCCGGGCCGGGTGACCTTCTCGCTCCGGAACACCGACGACCGCCCGCTCCGTCTGGTCGAGTGGTACGCCAACGAGCCGGACAATCTGCTGATCTACTGCCAGCCCTGGCTGCCGGGAACCACCGAGCCGGATGAAGGGTTGTGGATTCCGCTCTCCTTCGACGTCAAGCGCCCGGCCACCCGTTACCCGCTGGAGATTGTTCCGGGGAACAATGTGCTGGTGACCAAGGAGCTTCCATTCGTGGAAAAACTGGTGGTTTCTCCGGAGGGGGAGCGGCGCTACTTCATCAAGGCGGTGCTCAATCTGCATTCGGTCAGCGCGGAGAGTCCGGTTGCGGCAATCGCGGTGGAGTCGCCGCAGCGGGCCGCTTTGCGAGAGAAGGAGGGGAAATAACGCCGGTTTCTCCGGAAATGGGATTGCATCCGCGCGTCCGGAGGGGTATGGTAAAGGGAGGAGGAGGCTGGTATGCGATTCAAGGCTCCGTCGGAGATTACCCGCGATTATAAATCATTCAAACGGTTTCTCGTCATTCTTGAAACCACGGCAGCATATGGATTTCACGATCTGGCCGAGCATATTCATCCTTTGAAGAAGCGGCTCTGGCAGGAGCATGTTCTCACGGGGAAAAGCCGGCCGGAGAAACTCCGGATGCTGTTTGAGGAGCTGGGCCCCACCTTTGTGAAGCTGGGGCAGATCCTCTCCACCCGGCCGGATCTCATCACGCCGGAATATGCGCGCGAACTTTCGAAGCTGACCGAAAAGGTTTCCCCCTTTCCGGTGGAAAAGGCACGGGAGACCATCCGCGCAGAGCTGGGGAAGGAACCGGAGGAGATCTTCCGGGAGTTCTCCCCGGAGCCACTGGCGGCGGCCAGCATCGGGCAGGTCCATGCCGCGACGCTGATGGATGGCACCGCTGTCGTGGTCAAGGTGCGGCGGCCCGGCGTTGATGCGCTGATCGCCACCGATCTGGAGATCATGCTCTACATCGCCCGGAAGCTGGAGAATTTCAACGAATCCCTGGCCCGGCTCCGCCCGGTGCGGATTGTCGAGGAGTTCGCCTATTCGCTCCGCCGGGAGCTCAACTATCAATTCGAAGCGGCCAATCTGCTCCGGTTCACCCGGAACATGGCCGGCAGTGAAGGGCTGGTCATTCCGCGCCTCTATCTGGAATACACCTCCATGCGGGTGCTGACCATGGAGCGTCTGTTCGGCGATTCCGCCACGAAGGTGCTGGCCGAAGAGGAGGTGCGGCGGAAATATGATCTGCCGCGCATCGCGGAGCTCGGCGTCAACTCCCTGCTGGCCCAGATTTTCGAATACGGGTTTTTCCATGCGGACCCGCATCCGGGGAACATTTTTCTGCTGGAAGGAAACCGGTTTGCCTTCATTGACTTCGGCATGATGGGGCGGGTCAGCGAAGAGGAGCGGCAGGATTTCGTCAAGATCATCGACTACATGCTGCGCGGTCAGATCTCTCTGATGACCGACACCGCGCTGCGCATGACGATTTCCGGCAGCTTTACCGGAAGCCGGCTGGAGTTGGAACGCGATGTCGGCGACCTCGTCGACGAAAACATCAATCTGCCGCTGGATAAACTGAGCGTTTCCCACATCCTCGAAGAGCTTATGGAGATGTTCAGCAAGTATGAGCTGTCGCTCAAGCCCAATCTCTACATGATGTTCAAGGCGTTGATCACCATAGAACATCTCGGCAGGACCTTCAACCCGCAACTGCGAATTGTGGAGATGGTCAAGCCGTTCGTGCAGAAGCTCAAAATGCGTGCGCTCAATCCGGTCCCCTATGTGCGCCGCTTCTTCGATACGCTCGGCGAAAACATCACGTCGCTGCAGAATCTGCCGCAGGCGCTCCGGAACATCGGCGGCAAGCTGGAGCGGGGCGATCTGACGCTCCGGGTGGAACATCACCGGCTCAACGACATCGAGGAGACGCTTTACGTGACCGGGGAGCGGATGTCCCGTTCTCTGCTGATTTCTGCGCTGTTGATCGGGTCGGCGCTGATCATTGTGGCAAAAATTCCGCCGTTCTGGGGGGAGATCCCGGTGATCGGCACGCTCGGATTCTGCATTTCGGGGCTGTTGAGCATCGCGGTTCTGCTGGATGACTACCGGAAACGGAAGCTCTTTCTCCGGGAGCGGTTGCGCCGGAAGCGGCTGGAAGAGGAGGAGAAGAATCGATGACGGTTCCATGGAAAACGATTGCCGGCGGATTCTCGATGCCCGTGCTCGGGCAGGGGACCTGGCGGCTGGGCGGTGTTTCGGAACGCGACCCGAAGAATGACGATGCCCGCGACGTCGCCGTAATCCGCCGGGCGCTCGACGCCGGTCTGACCCATATCGACACGGCGGAAATGTATGCCGGCGGCCATGCCGAGGAGCTGGTCGGCGAGGCGATTCGCGGCGTGGAGCGCTCCCGGCTCTTTCTCACCGGCAAGGTCTGGAAGAGCCATCTCGGCGGCGACGGACCGTTGCGCGCGGCGGAGGCAAGCCTGCGCCGGCTGGGCGTCGATGCCTTCGACCTCTATCTGGTTCATCAGGTGAATCCGGAGATTCCATTGAAGGAGACGATCCGGGCGATGAACCGGCTCCAGCGCGAAGGATTGGCGCGGAACATCGGGGTGAGCAATTTTTCCCTCGATCGGCTGAAACAGGCGCAGGCGCTCTCCGAGGTGCCGATCGTCGCCAACCAGCTCCACTACAATCTGCAGGTCCGCGAAATTGAGCTTTCCGGACTGCTCGACTTCTGTCAGGAAACGGGCGTCATGGTGATCGCCTGGCGGCCGTTGCGCGGAGTCGATTGCTCGGTTCCGCTGCTGACGGAATTGGCGGCGCGATATGGCCACACGCCCCGGCAGCTGGCGTTGAACTGGCTGATTTCCCAGCCGGGCGTGGTGACGATTGTCAAGGCGTCTGATCCTCTTCACCTGGCGGAAAATGTCGGTGCCGTCGGCTGGCGGATGGCGGAAGAGGATGTCGAACGTCTCCGGAGGGAATATCCCGACCGGCGCGCGGTTTCGGAAGCGGTTCCGCTGATTTGAACTCTTCTGTTTCAATATTTTCATATTTCCCCGGGTTTGTTTCAATGTTTTCTGTATAAAGGCGGAGAGCTCCCCTTGTTTTGCACGGTTTCCCGGATATACTAGAAAAAACGGAAGAAAGGGTGTGCAGATGCTGGAACAAGGGACGATGACGCTCGGGGTAAACTACTGGGCGAGCCATGCCGCGACACGGATGTGGTCGCAGTGGGACGCTGTGGTGGTGGAGCAGGATTTTGTTGCATTGGAGAAGATCGGCTGCCGGTTGTTGCGGGTATTTCCGCTCTGGCCGGATTTTCAGCCGGTGATGGTATTGCGGAGCAATTGTGCGAAGGGCGGGTATCCGCGCGGGTACGCCTTTACCGGCGAACGGCCGCTTCCGGCGACCGAAGCGGGGCGGGCCGGGGTGGATGAGACGATGATGGAGCGGTTCGAGACGCTGGCTGATCTCGCGCAGAAGCACGGCATGAAGCTGATCGTGCCGCTGATCAACGGCCACATGACCTTCCGGATTTACTGCCCGCCCGCGGTGGACGGGCTGGACGCCTTCACCGATCCGGAGTCACTCTTCTGGCAGAATCGGTTTGTCCGGTATTTCGTCGGGCGGATGAAACACCATCCTGCCATTCTCGCCTGGGAGCTGGGCAACGAGAGCAACTGTCTCTCCGTGGCCGATACCCGGGCGGCGGCGTGGAACTGGGCCGCTCAGATCTCCGCGTCGATCCGGCAGACAGATCCCTCACGGCCGATTTTTTCGGGGATGCACTCTCTCCAGCTGCACGACCGGCAGTGGGAGCCCCGGCCGAACAAATGGCTGATCGCCGACCAGGCGGAACTGTGCGATGTGCTGACCACGCATCCGTATCAGATGTGGCGAAGCTACGTCAACTGCGATCCTGCGAACACACTTCGCTGGGTGATGCTTGCGCCGACGGAAAATCAGCTTTACCACGATATCGGCGGAAAACCGAGCATTGTCGAGGAGATCGGCACGCTCCGGCGCACCTTTTCGGATTTCCCGGCGCTGGGTCGTCAGCTCCGCAACATACTCTGGCTGCTGTGGGCGTCGGATGCGCGGGCTCTGCTGTGGTGGTGTGCGTTTGACCAGACCGGCATGGAGTTTCCCCCTTACGACTGGGATGAAGCGGGCATGGAGCACGGCATTCTCACCGGCGACCTCCGGTTGAATCCGACCGGAGAGGCGATTGCGGCATTCGGCGAGTTTCTGAAACGTGCTCCGGTGCAGGCGCTTCCGCCGGCGGCGCACACCGCGGTCTGCATTCTGGGGCGCGATCAGGAGCATTATGAACTGGTGAACGCGGTCAACATTCTGGCCCGTCAGGCGGGACTTACGTTGAAATTTGCGTTCTGTGAGGATGAGATTCCGGAAGCGCCCTGTTATTTCCTGCCGTGCATGAAGCGGAAGGGGGGATTGAACCGGGCCGCGTTCCGGGAGCTTGCCCGGCGGGTCGAGGCCGGGGCGACGCTCTGCGTGACGTTGGACAGCGACGCCTGCCCGGTGGAGATGGCGGAGTTCTTCGGCGCGGAGATCGTCAGCCGCCGGAAAGGGAGTTCGGTCCGGGAATACGCTTTGAATCTGGGCGGAACCCGGGTGAAGCTGCCGCTTGCTCCCGCCTACGAGTTCAAACTGGCGTCACGCGGAGCGGAGCCGCTCGACGACAGCGGGACGTTCCTGGAGTTCCGGCGGGGAGGGGGGCGGGTGATCCTGGCCGCGCTGCCGCTGGAAAAGCGGATGCTGGAAATCCCCGGCTCCTTCCAGTCGATCCCGGCCTGTGAGTTCTACCGTTACTGCGGGGCAGGGGCGCTGGCCGGAGAACGGCTCCATCCGGAGTGCCGGGAGATGCTGTTGAGCGAACACCCGGCGTCGGATTCGCTCTGTTACGCGGTGGTGACCAACTGTTCGCCGGACGCCCGCGAAGTGGCGCTGCATCCCGCGGCAGGCTGGCGGATGGCCGACTGCTGTTCGGATTCTCCGGAAACCTGCCTGCGGGATGAGGGGATTTTCCTGCCCGGCAACGGCGGCGCACTCCTGACGCTGGAACGCGTGTGAGGTTATTGCGGCTCGCCGATCACCGCGGCGGCGGCCTGTTCGAAGGCGCCGAACATCGCATCGATTTCACTGCGTGAATAGGTGTCCGGCACCTCCGGCAGTTCGTCGCGGTCGGGCTTTTGCGCGAGCAGAGCATCGGTCTCCGCGCGGGTGTAGTAGCCGGAAAGATCCACCTCTCCGGTGGCGAGATCGGCGAACCGCTGATCGAGTTCCGCCGCGGAGGGGAGTTCTGCCAGCTTGGCTTTTTCTGCGGCGGAGTAGTTTTCCTCGGTGGCGACCAGAGCGGTCCATTGACCGTTCTGCCTGCCGTAAAGGGCGTCGTCGGCGGGTGCGTCGCTGAGAAATGCGGAATCGTTTTCAAGCTGAGAGAGTTTCTGCGGCAGTTCGCTTTTTTTCGCATATTCGCTCAGGTCGGGCGGTTCTCCGCCGCCGGAAATCTGCGCGAGTCTGGCGTCCACTTCGGCGGCGGTGTAGTAGCTGGTGACCGGTTCGGGCGGGGTGCCGGAGACGTTGACGCGAGGCGAGCATTCGATCCAGTCCTGAAGCAGAATCCGGTCGGAACCATTCTTTTTTTCCGCGATTTCCAGATAGAGTTTCTGATGGAAACTTCGGCATTTCTCCAGAAAGCTCTGATTCATGGTGTCGATTTCGAATTGAAGTTTGCGCGCGCCGGTACCGATGCCGGTCGCGAACAGCATCGGTTCGCCGGACTGGAGCGGCATACTGTCGCCGGAGAGGGTGTGAAGCGCCTGCGCATCGAGATCGAAATCGAAGGTGAACTCCACCGTTTCCCGGACCGCATATTCGAGGACCGGCCGCGCTCCGCAGGGAAGTTGACGGTTGCCGCAGCGGGAGAAACGTTTGTCTTTTACTTGAAATTCTATCATGGCGTCTCCTTTGTTGATGTTCGCGGAAGCTCTTTTCTTTAAGGAGTAATGTAAACCCTTTCGGTTGCATTTTGCGCGTCGAAGTGGTATTGTATGCTGCAAAGGAGGATCCCCATGGGGCTGATGAAACGATCGCTGGCCGAACAGGCTTATCTGGAGCTGGTCCGGCGGATTATGGACGGGCGGCTGGATGGCGGCGTGCGCCTGACCGAGGAGGGGCTTTCGCGGGAGTTTGGAATCAGCCGGACTCCGGTGCGCGAAGCGTTGCGACGTCTGGCGGAGGAGGGGCTGATCGAGTCGCTGCCCCGGCGGGGATACCAGGTCTGCCGCCCGGATCCGGAAGCGGTCGAGGAGCTGTTCGCCTGTCGCGCCATGATTGAACCGCTGGCGCTGGAGAGCGCCATTTCCCGCATTCCCGAGGCGAAGCTGACCGGTTGGAAACGGCGCCTCGAAGAGGCGGCTCCGGAGGAACGGATTTCCGTCGCGCTCGCCGCGGACGCCGCCCTCCACTCCCTGATTACGGAATACTGCACCAACCGCTGTCTCGGCGAAATTGCCGCCCGGCTGATCCGGCGGACTGCGCCGTTCCGCAACCTGCGCAGTTGCAGTGCCGCGCCCGGGGACGATTTTGACCCGGTGCGTGAACGGCTCGAACTTTTTGAGCTTCTGCTCAAACGTGACTATGGACCGGCCGCGACGAAACTCGCGGAGCATATTCGGGGCGGGAGTTCCGTGGTGAGGCGCGGGGCGCTCTGACGTAAGGGGAGGAATTATCTGGTAAAAAAGGTGTTTTCCCTATGGAAAAATCGTTTTCTCTGGTTATATTAAACATTGTGAAACGGTTTCTTTTTTTTCAACATTGTCACCATTGTGAAGACAAGGAGAGA
>NZ_DBEXAY010000072.1:0-8198 GCF_048170485.1 Victivallis sp.
TTTCCGGGTGGCGCAAAAGATCAAATTCATTCCAGCGAAGCCGGATCAATCGGCCGCCGTATCCGGGGGCGAACAAGGCGCTCCAACCGCCCTCTTTCGTGGTGAGTGTCTTCATGAATGCGTGTCCTGTTTTTTACAATATACAGCCGAATTGCAGATTTTTCCAGAGGATTCTGTACTCCGGCGGGGCAGGGCGCAGCACTAAAAAAAAACTCCCGCGGAATTCCACGGGAGCTTTGGTGACAACGCAAATCAATAGTTCTGCGCTTCGATTTCGAAGAACGCCTTCGGATGCTTGCAGACCGGGCAGACTTCCGGAGCCTTTTCGCCGATGTAGACGTGTCCGCAATTCCGGCACTCCCAGCGCTTCTCGCCGGCCTTGACGAAAACTTCACCCTTCTTGACGTTTTCCAGCAGCTTGAGATAGCGCTCTTCATGACGCTTTTCAATCGCGGCGACGCGTTCGAAAGCGCGGGCGATGGAGTCGAAACCCTCTTCCGCAGCTTCCTTGGCGAAGTTCTTGTACATCTCCGTCCACTCTTCGTGCTCACCGGCCGCGGCCGCGGTCAGGTTGGCCATCGTATCGCCGAGGCCGCCGAGCTCCTTGAACCACAGCTTGGCGTGCTCCTTCTCGTTGTTCGCGGTCTCTTCAAAGATCGCCGCGATCTGCTCGTACCCTTCCTTCCGGGCAACAGAGGCGAAGTAGGTGTACTTGTTGCGAGCCTGGGATTCTCCGGCAAACGCAAAAGCAAGGTTGGCGGCGGTTTTGCTGTTCTTGAGATCTGCCATTTTTCATTCTCCTTCGGTTGTATTTTCGTTCCGCGGCTTCCGCGGAGTCGTTACGGTGTTTAACATAACGGCTAAAACAGAAAAAGCAAATCTAAAATCAGGAATAATTATTAAATTTTAATTTTTATTCAGCATTCTGCCGCAGAAGGAGTGGTATCCCTCCAGAGAGAAAGGCTCCGAGTTCACGGCCCAGGGCAGATCGCGTTTGTCGATCAGACGGTTTTCCGCATAGGCGTGCTCAATGGCTTCATCGATGCCGTCGATGATGCGGTACTCAGTCCCCGCGGGAGTCTTCGCCACGTGAAACGCTCCTTCCGGAACGCCGGTGACCGGGATCGAATCGAAAGCGGCATTGCAGACGCGGGTGTGGCACATGGCAATTTCCGGCGTGCAGATGAAGGCCGACGGATCCTTGAGACGTTTTTCCAGCGCGTCATAGATGTGGACGCGCATCTCATTGCCGGGAGTGGAATCAAATTCCTCGACGATTTCACCGGAGCTGTCCCGCACCGTGGTCCGGCTGGTGGTGTATTCGATCGACCCTTTTTCGCCGATGATTGCGGAATACGGGGTGTCGTTTCTTACACTGCAGTGGGTCACATAAAAGAAGATGGTCTTGCCTTCCCGGGTGGTGATCTCAAGATCCGCGGTGTCGCAGCTCTCAATCGGATTCGCCCGGTACATCGCGCCGCGGATGGATTCCGGTGTGCCGGTGGTGGCAAACTGTTCCCCGGCATAGAAGCAGAGCAGATTCAGAAAGTGGGCAAATGCGTTGGAGTAGGGGCTGTCAAGAATCGGATTCTCGCGGGTTCCGATCTTCGCCACCCAGTTGTTGCGATGATAATAGACGAAATCGCGCGGCCACAGCCCGTAGGATTTGAGAATTTTCACTTTGCCGATCCGGCCGGCAAGCAGCATCTCTTTAATCCGTCTGGTTTCCGGCTGATACATGGTCTGATAGCCGACCGCGACGAATTTACCGGTGCGGCGCGACGCTTCCAGCATCGCTTCGGCGTCGGTGACTGTCGGGGCAATCGGTTTTTCCACGTAGACGTTGGCCCCCGCTTCCAGAGCGGCGATGGTCATGGGTTTGTGCAACGCAATGCCGGTCGGAATGAAGCAGATGTCGATCTTTCCGGCAAGATCCCGGAGCATCTCCCGGTAATCGGTGTAGAGCGGGCAGCCGATGCTGCGGAGCCAGGCGCACTTTTCCGGTTCCTCCGCCTGGTTGATGACGGTGGCGCCCACCGGACGAATACGCCCCGCGGCGTGCTCCCGCACGAAATCCTGGTAATGAACCGCTCCGAATCCGGAGACGCCGATGATTGCAGCATTGAACATGATTTTGCCTGAATGGTTGCGAGAATTCTGTTTACAAATTGATTCGTTAAGATAGCATGAAAAGTGCTGTCTTTCAAGCCGCCGGCGCGGTTATGTCCCCGGATTCACGTTTTTTTCCTTCTCTACCGGAACCGGTTGAAAATAGCGGGCGAAGAACTCCGCCGCCAGCGGCGCGCAGCTTTTTCCGCCGGAACGGCCCTCTTCGATCATGATGGCCGCCGCATAGGTCTTCCCCTGATGGAAGACGAAACAGATGAACCAGGTGGTCAGACGCCGGTTGCTGCGCGGACCGACTTCGGCGGACCCGGTTTTCCCGTAGAGCTGCAGGCCGGGCAGGGCGGCTTCGCGACCGGAACCGTGGGGAGAGTTGACCACTTCGAACATGCCTTTTCGCACGGTCTCCAGATGCTCCGGGGTGGTCGCAAGCCGGCTGCGCAGAGTCGGTTTGCGCTCCCGCAGTACATTGCCGTAGGGATCGACCACCTGCCGCACGAGATGCGGCTGCCAGACCTCTCCGCCGTTTGCGAGCGCCGCGGCAAAAACCGCCGCCTGCAGTGGTGTAATGGTGACCATCCCCTGACCGATGGAGAGCAGAGCGGTGTCATAGGCATTCCAGCCGGTGCGGTAGAGCCGCCGCTTGTTGGCATCAGAGGGAAAGGTGCCGCTCCCTTCCGAAAGTTCCACGCCGGTTTTTCTGCCGATTCCGGCGGAAGCGAGAACTTCGGCGATCCGGCCGAGTCCGGTTTTGAGCCCCTGGGCGATCATGTAGGGGTTGCAGGATTTCTCCAACGCGGAGACGAGGTTCACCTCGCCGTGGCCGCCGCTTCGCCACGAGGCGCAGCGGATGGTGGCGTTGCCCACCGGAATTCCGCCGTCGCAGAAGAGTGTACTTTCCGGATTGATTCCGGCGTTGAGCAGCGCCAGCGCAACCAGCGGCTTGAGGATGGAACCGGGCGTGTAAACCCCCTGAAACGCCCGGTTGATGAGCGGGCGGTCCGGGTTGCTGAGCAGCGACTGATAGTACTCCCGGCGGAGGACCGGTGTGAATTCGCTGAGGTCGTAGGCCGGATTGCTCGCCGCGGCAAGGATATCGCCGTTGGCCGCGTCGAGAAGCACGAAGGCGCCCCGCTTGCCGACGAGCAACGATTCGGCGATCTCCTGCGCGCGGGAGTCGATGGTGAGGATCACGTTGTTGCCATGCAGCGGTTCGATCTTGTCGATCAGGCTCTGACGGATGTAGCCGAGATGATCCACCTGAACCAGCGAATAACCCGGCAGGCCGCGGAGGCCGAGCGGCGATTCCGGAGAGCCTGGAACCACATCGGGATCCCCGGCACTGGAACCGGGCAGCCGGTCGAAGGCGCGTTCAACACCGTCACGGCCGACCAGATCCGGAACATAGTAGAAGAAATCCCGCCGGTCGGCGGCGTTCTCTCTGCTTTCCAGACGGGTGGAACCGATCAGATGGGCTGCGAGCCGGCCGCAGGGGTAGATTCTGATTTCACCCGGTTCGATGTCGACGCCGCGGAAGTGGCGGGAGCTTTCCAGCGCCCGGGCGGTCTCCTGCGGCGTGAGCTGTTCGAACACGGTAATGGGCAGGCCCGGCCGGGTGTTCAGATGACGGATGACCGACTCCTCGGTGAGTGGATTTTTCCGCCCGATGGCCGCGGCGATGGTGTCGGCCGCGGCGAGCATGTAGCGGACCGATTTGGAACGGCGCCCCAGCCGCATCTCCTCCGGGTAGAAAACAAGGTTGTTTTCCGCCTGATTTCCGGCGAGGAGCCGCAGATCGGAGGAGAAGATTCTGCCGCGGCGGGCGGGAATGCGGATTCTCCGGATCGACTGCCGGGAGATTTTCTCCCGATGTTCGTCGCCCGACTGAATCTGTTCCAGATAGAGCTTCCCGGCCAGCAGCAGAAAGCCGGCGAGGAAAAAAGCGCCGATCAGCAGGACCCGGAACTGACCCGGAGCGAGAATGCCGATCAGCAGGGGAGGGGATTTTTCCGGTTTCATCGTTTCCTCCCCCGGGCCGGATTGACGGTATGCTCTTTCACCGTGCGAGGCCGGCTGCCCCAGCGGCGGCGCTCCAATGGCGGCCGGTTGTCGTCGAGAAAACGGCCCAGATCCAGCGCGCCGGAAAGTGCGTCGAGCAGAAAGATGATTCCCGGCAGAAGCAGCAGTCCGACCGTGCCGTGAAAGAGCAGTTGCCAGAGCAGGGTGCCGGAGGAGAAACCGGGCCGGCCGGCCCACAGCAGAAACAGCGCATCCGACAGCGTGTTGGCGATGCCGATGGCCATGCCCGGGAGGGCGGCTTCCAGAAGATGCGTGGTGTGTTTGCGCCGCAGACACCAGCCGGCGGCAACGGCGAACACCAGCAAGAAGGGCGTCAGCAGAATCGGGCGGTGCAGAAGCAGATCCTGCGCCATGCCCGCGAGGACTGCGCCGACCAGGGCGCTGCGCGGCGAATCCGTGCAGGCGATGTAGAAGAGAAGATAGGCGGTCAGCCGGATGGAGAATCCCGCATTGCCGGCGATCACATCCAGAAGCACTCCGAGACCGATGAGCGTGATTTCAAAACAGACTTTCATCGTGCTTCTCCGCTTCGTTTGGCGACGACAACAAAGCGGATACTGTCAAATCCGGCGGCGGGGCGGAGCAGTCCGGAGAGGGTCAGAGCGTTGGAGAAACGGGAGGGGGCCTCCTCCACGTAACTGAGTTCCCCCACTTTGATTCCGCCGGGAATGTTCTTTTCAAAACCGGTGGAAAGCGCCACTTCGTGCAGCGTATAGCGGTACTGGGCCGGCAGATAGCCGACCGGAATGTTGCCCGGCGTCGGGTGGCGCTCCCCCATGTTGGTGATGCCGGTTGCCCCGGTGGCAGGGAAGAGCACGGAGATCCGCAGGCTCGGGCTGTAGAGCGTGATGACGTCGGCGGAGTGTTCTCCGACCCGGTCGATTACGCCGGCCAGAAACGGATGCCCTTCCGGCGTGACGGTCAGGACCGCGTCGCCGGGGGCGATCCCCGCCTGTTTCCCGCGGTTGATGGTGAACCGTTCGTTCCACAGCAGCGGGTCGCGCAGGATGATTTCCGCCGCGGCGTAGCTCCAGCCCGCCGGCACCGGCAGGTTGAGAAGCCGGCGCAGGTCGGCGTTTTCCCGATAGAGCTCGTTTGCGGCAGAGGCCTGCGCAGCGAGCTGACGGTTCACCTCCTGGAGCTGTTCCAGGCGGGCGGCGAGCTGTGCGCGGTTGTAGAGCAGTAACGACTGGTCCGATACCGCGTCGACGCCGGAGCGCACCAGCGCCAGATAGGGGTAAAAGAAATCGCCGAACAGCCGCCCCGCTCCGGTGCGGAGCGAACGGTATCCGGCGAATCCGAACAGGAGCACAATCGCCGCGGCGGCAAGAAAGAGAAGCCGTCTGTCGAACTTGTGCCCTGAACCAGCCATTGTTTTCTATTGCACTTTCCCGGAGTCTCCGCGTCGTTTCAGCAGGAGAGTTTCCGTTTGATTTCGACGAGTTCGCGATCGGCGTCGCGGAGCAGTTCGTCGAGCAGTTCGCGGATGGGAATGACCTTGTCGACCAGTCCGACCGACTGGCCGGCCATCATCGAACCCATTTCCACATCGCCCTCGACCGCGGCACGCCGCAGAGCGCCGATCCAGAACTTCTCGACCTCCTCCTGCGCCTGCTGGCGGTGGATGGTGCCCGCTTCCAGTTCGCGGAGCAGCCGGAGCTGAAGAGCGCCGAATTCCGCCGTTCCCCGGTTGCGCAGGGCGCGGACCGCCACCACCGGCAACTTCGAGTCGTACTGCGGCGTCGAAATCGCATCGCGGGCGTTGGCGTGGATGAACGCCTCTTTGAAGGCGGGGTGGACATTGGACTCCTCGGTCATGACGAACCGGGTGCCGAGCTGGACGCCCGCGGCGCCCATGAGCAGCATGTGAGCCATCATTTTTCCGGTGCCGATGCCGCCGGCGACGAAAATCGGAATCTGGTCGCAGAAGCGGTAGAGCACCTGCTGCACCAGTACGGTGGTGGAGACGTGGCCGATGTGACCGCCGGCCTCGCTGCCTTCGAGGATGATCGCATCCGCGCCGAACCGGATCATTCGTTCCGCAATCGAGATGGTCGACGCAAAGCAGAGCACCTTCGCCCCGGTCGCCTTGGCCGCTTCAATCTCCTTTTCCCGCGGGAAGCTGCCGGCGAACACGATGAAGGGGACCTTCTCCTCGGCGAGCATCGCCAGATGGTCGTGGTAGGCCGGCGCGATGGTGATCAGATTGACGGCGAAGGGTTTGTCGGTGCGCTTCTTCATCTCGCCGATCTGGGCGCGAAGAATGTCGGTGGGGGCGTTGCCGCCGGCGAGACAGCCGAAGGCTCCGGCGTTGGCGACAGCGGAAACCAGTTTCGGTTCGGACACCCAGGTCATGGCGCCGCAGATGATCGGATATTGGACGCCGAGGAACTCGCAGCCGCGTTTCAGCAGCGGCCGGACATTTGCATACTCTTCCATAAGATACTCTGACACAATGTTTGGTTGTTTCCCTTTTTCCCTGATCCATCCCCTGGACCTTTGCCGACGGGAAGTAAACCGGCAATCTATAATATATCACCCCGGCAGAAAAAATGCAATGCAACTTGGTGACGGGGATTATTCTTCCAGATACCGCTTTTCGGTGCGTTCGAGCAACTGTCCGGCTTTTTCCGTGAGAAAGGGGGGCGTGCGGCGGAGCGCCTCGATCCGGTCCGAGTACCAGTCGGCGGGGGAGGCGGCACGGCGGGCGTACTCGTCGAGCTTCTCTTCCAGCCGGGCGCGGTATGTGAAGTAGCGTTCGACCTCCGCCAGCGCGCGCCGGAACCGCCCGCAGGCGGAAGCGTAGCCGGGAGCTTCCGGATGGAGCGGCAGCTCCCGCAGCGCCTCGCTCAGTTCGCGGTAGCGGGCGAGGACCTCCGGGGAGTTGCCCGGTGCCAGACGGTAGATCTCCGTGAGTTTCCGGTTGCGCAGAGCATCTCCGTCCGGCCGTCCGGCCAGCCGGTCGGGCAGGGTTTCCAGCGGGACGGTTTCCTTTTGGCCGGTCGGCTCGCCTTCCGCGTCGAGCACCGGCAGTTCCAGCCGGTTGATCGCCTGAAAGCGGGATTCGGCGATCTCCGGCGGCATCGGGGAGAAGAGATGCCAGACGATCTCTTCGGCTTTGTTCTCCAGGAATCGCTGGATGTCGCTTGTGCTCTTCCCGGAAGCGGGATCCCGTTCTTGCGCATTGCGGGAGGCCGCCTGTTGCAGAATTCGTTCGATCGTGGCGGCACGCACCTGGTCGGCGGAGTGGCCGGGTTCGGCGGAGAGAAGCGCGTAGTCCAGCAGGGCATTGTCGGTCGGTGAACTGAGCTGATAGAGAATTTCGAGCAGAAGGCGCGAGAATTCCCGGTACCAGCGAAGCTCACCCGGCGCAAAACGGGAGGGATCCAGTTCGCCGGTCATATACCGGAAGTCCGGCAGGGGAAGATGCGCCGCGAGCAGGGCGCGGGTGATGGGGTAGTGCCGATTGCGGCGCAGCAGCCGCCCGGCGCTCTCCTGTTCGACCATCTCCGCCCGGAGTCCCGCCGCGATCCAGATCGGCAGATAGGCGGGATTCCCCGGCACCGGCCCGCCGCGTTTGGCGAGGAGCAGGATTCCGGCGAGACGCCGCCATAATTCGAGGTCCTCCTGCCAGCCGGGGAGGGCGGTGTTGAATTCCAGCTCCCAGTTGTTTCGTTTCGCTCGGAAGAGCAGGCCGCCCGGCGCCGCGTTCGGCGAGGCGGTGATGCGGCAGCGGATCGGGGAACGGCGGGAGTTCACCCGAAACACCGTGCACAGCTGCCGGTCGAACGCTTTGAGCAGTTCCGCGGTTTCCGCCGCGTCGTCGCCGCTGACGGCGAGTTCGACGCCGTCCGAAGTGACGACGCCGGCCGCGTGGAGCGTGCACACTGTGAACAGCAGCGCCGCCGCTGTTTTCAAGATATCCGAAATAAACATGGAACCGGGATTTGTTTTTTTCTGTTTGGCGATGTAGTTTATTGAAAATATAATCCTGA
>NZ_DBEXAY010000073.1:0-7258 GCF_048170485.1 Victivallis sp.
TTGACCAAGACCGCGCAGCGTCTCGGACGTGACACCTCCTATACCGCGCAGCAGGCCGCGGATGCAATGGTGTCGCTGGGACGAATGGGTTTCTCCCCGACCGAAATCCAGGCGTCCATCGATGCGGTGCTGAATCTTGCCCGGTCAACGGGAACGGAACTTGCGGAAGCTGGCGACATCGCCGCGAACAGCATGCGGATCTTCGGCATTGAAGCGTCACAGATGAGTGACGTCGCCGATGTTCTCACGGTCACTGCGAACAGTTCGGCCCAGACACTGATTGACCTCTTTGAGGCGTTGAAAATGGGCGGACCGCAGGCGGCCGCCGCCGGGGAGTCGATTCGGGAAACCAGTGCGGCGATCGCGGTTCTTGCGAACATGGGCATCAAAGGATCTCTCGCCGGAACGGCTTTGCGCAAGAGTTTCTCGCAGTTTGCCAAGGTGAAAGTTCAGGATCAGCTCCGTTCCGTTGGCGTGGAAACAGTCGACGCAAACGGAAATCTCCGCAAAATGGCGGAGATCATGCGGGACATAAGCAAAGTTCTTAGCAGCATGCCGACAGCGGAACGACTGTCATTTGCCGAGGATATTTTTGATATTCGCGGATCACTGGCCGGACTGACGCTGACGGCGAATACCGATGAACTGGATGCGATGCTGGTCAAGCTCCAGGATGTGGAAGGAGTCGCGGCGAAAACGGCGACAGCGATGGATGCCGGACTCGGCGGTTCATTCCGTCTGTGGGAATCCGCCGTGGAAGGTTCGCTCAATGCCATCGCCGAAGCCATGAATTCGACACTCCAGCCGCTGATAGTCAAGGTGACGGATGTCATCAACGCCTTCACCCAATGGATTGAGGCGAATCAGGGGCTGGTGACAGCCTTTGCCGTGACGGTGGCGGGGGCGGCCGGCCTTGCCGTGGTTCTGATTGCCATCGGAGTTGCCGCCAAGGGGGCGGCTGCCGGAATCACCGTAGTTCAGACGGCGATCAAGGGATTCACTTTCCTTCAGGGGGTGGCCATTGCGCAGGGGACAGCACTCAAGACCTCCTTTACGCTGTTGACGCAGTCGTTCGCAAACTACCGCAACACGGCGATTCCGGCGATGGTCGGTACGGAAAAGTTCTGTGCGGCTTTGGGACTTGCCTCGACGTCCGCGAACCGGGCGCGGGCAAGCATCATTCTGATGAGCAATGCCGAAGCCGCCGCCGTCGTGAAGGAGCTGCAGGAACCCGATCCGGAGCCATTGACCGAGTACAACGAATTCGAAAAAACGCTCGACGACACCATCGGGCTCTGCCGGGTCAGTCTCGAACAGTACAACCGGATCGTCGAAAATCCGGATGCGAACTGGGCAATGCGGCTCTTCCGTTTCGAACCGCGGGAACGGTTCTGACCCGGGATCTCCTGCTGCACGCCTGCAAACGTGAAAGACGGCAAAAGTCGCCTTCCCATGTTTGCAGGCATGACGCCTTTCTTTGAATTTTCCGATTTTTTTTCTTCATGCTCTTGACAATTCACCTGTTTTGATTCATAATAATAATATCGCAACAGTGGTACAAAAAAACAGGAAATTGCCATGCCCCCGCTGAAATATCTGAAAGTCAAATCCTATCTGGAGGCTGCGGCGGTCAAACCGGAGTCCGCGATGCGGATGCCGACGGTCCGCGAGCTGATGAACCAGTTCAATGTCTCGCTCGCCACCGTGAACCGGGCGCTCTCCGAACTTGAAAACGACGGCGTGATCGTCCGCCGGCAGGGCTCCGGCATCGTCGCCGCCGGCAAGCATAGAACCGTGGCACGGCTGCAGGGGAAAGCCGCCGGAGTCCGCAACCTTCTCTTCGCCTACAATGATTATCCGGAAGAAAGCACCTGGAAGATGGTGCACACGATCGCGCACTATTCCCGGCTTCAGGGCTGTAATATGGTCGACTGCAAAATCTATCCGGACACCTCGACCGAATCGCTGATCGAATTCGTCAAGGCGCAATCCGACTGCTCCGGCCTGATCCTGCTGGTCGGCGCCGACCGGATGGATGCCGAACGGCTTGAGGCTCTCGGCAGCCTGCCGATGACGATCGTGGTCGTCGACAGCATGTATTTTTATGCGAACTACCTGCCGGACAACGTTTACATCCTCTCTCCCGACGCCGTCAACTGCGCCGAAAAAACCGTTGAAGTCCTGCTGAGAAAGGGACACCGCCGGATCGGCTTCGTCCGGAACGAACCGCGCAGCGAGTACAACGACCTGTACCGAAAAACCCTGATTGCGGCAATGAAGCGCGAGGGAATCGAATTCGGGCCGGAGCGGATTTTCAGTTCGACAATCCGCTCCTGGGAGAGCTCGCTCGATGCGGCGGTGCAGCTGACGGAAAACAACCTCGACCAGATCAAAAAGCTCGGCCTGACCGCACTGATCTACAAATCGTCGAGCGGTGCCCTGGTCACCCTCAAGACGCTGAAAGAGGCCGGGCTGCCGGTTCCGGACCGGATCAGCGTGATCGGCGAAGGCGAACGCGATCTGTACCGCTATCTGACGCCCGGGCTCACCGTCGTGACCATGGATTACGAAAAGCTCGGCTGCACCGCCGTCGATATCGTGCTCGGCAAACTCAAGCCGAAGAACCACAACCTCTTTTTTCCGCAACATCTGATCGAACGCGAAAGCGTGAAGGATTTGACGAAAAACGGCATGGACGCACCACAGTTTTCCGAATGAAAAAGCTCACCACTACAAAACGGGGGACCATCATGAAAAAGAGAACATTCACCTTAGTCGAGCTGCTGGTTGTAATTGCAATCATCGCCGTGCTGGCGGCAATATTGCTCCCGGCCCTGAACATGGCGCGCGACAAGGCACGCAACATCACCTGCGTCTCGAACCTCAGGCAGTGGGGAACATACATCAATTCGTACGCGAACGACTTCGGCGGCCGGATGTATGTATCGCCCAACACCAGCACCTGGCAAGCCGATTCCATGGCGCGACACTATGAGAATTATACGCCGAGTATTTATCAGAAGGGCGCTTCCGTGTACCGTTGTCCGGCCGGAACCGCATTCCCCGACAATCAGGCATCCCCGTTAGATCCGACCTACGGCGGCACTCTGTCGAAAGCGGATTACGATAAATTCGGCACCTATAAGGCATACCCTCACCTGAGCCAGTACAACCGAAAAGCCATCTTTGCCGACCGCTGGTGGACGTGGGGCGCCGTCACCTCCGGCTACTGGCACATCACCAGCATCAACCTGCTGTTCGGCGACGGTCACGTCAATTTCTACCGCGATCCCACCCGCGAGGTTCAGGCCAATACCGGAACCGGTGGCAGCTACTATAACGCGGTTGTAGGATTCAATTTCCTCAATAATCAACTAACTCAATAAGTTTTGAAAGGATTGTTTCATGAAGCAGAACTTCACCGCCGCCGGACTGTTGCTGGCCTTCGCCGCAGTCGCCGGAATCCCTCCGGAGAACTTCGACCGCCCCGCCGCCGATCCGGCGGAAGCGGTACGTTGGAGCTCGGCCGCCCCCGCAAAATTTCAGAACTCCGGCGGCCTCGACGATTCCGCCTGCGCGGTGCTCACTTACAACGGGCAGGCGCTGGTGCGCCGCTTCCCAATTCAACCGGGAGTGTGTGATTTCAGCTATACGGCGGCGGTCAAGCTCAACAGCAACGTCAGCTTCTGCGGCATCGAGTTCGGAGCGGAAAAGATCGCTTGGAACCACTACCAGGGCGGCATTCAACTGAAGGTTGGCCAACCGCCCGCGCCGGGACTGCCGCCGATCGAAGCGGGCAGATGGTACAACGTCAGGCTGACGCTCCACCAGAATCCGGCCGGCGGCGGTTACGACTTCTTTCTCGATGGCGAACCGGTTTTCCGCTGCCGCAAAATGGGCGCGGATGCCAGATTGCCGATTCAGTCAATCCGGATCGGCTATTACGATTCGAAGAACGACGGCCCGATCCTCGTCGACGACGTGGCGTTCCTGCCATCGGAACCGACGAAGATCGAGACCGGCTGGAGCGACGACTTCAAGAGTTACCGGAATGACGCGGAACTCGGCTGCGCCTTCCGCAGCGCCTCCCCGGCCATCCTCGCCCCGGCGGGCGGCGAAGCGTTGCTTTTTTACAACGGCCAGGCGTTGGAAAAACATTTTTCTCCTCTCCCCTTCGATCGGGAGTGGGTATTCGGCGCAACGGTCCGCCCGGAGAGCGGCAAGAGTTTCTGCCGGATCAGTTTCGGCACGGAAAAAATCGCCTGGAACCGGTTTCAGGGCTTTCACGACCTTTACCCGGACGACGGCAAGGCACACCGGGTGGAGTTCACAATCCGGGCCAACCCGCTGAAGGGCGGCCGGTACGACGTCCGGGTGGACGGCCGGGAGATTGTCCGAGACAAACCGTTCGAAGGCAACGCTGGAGAGGCGGTCTCATCGATCCGGGTCTGCTACCTGTCGACCAAAGCCGACGGCCCGATCCGGGTCGAACAGCTCTCGGTCCGGCCGGGCGCGGAACTCCGGCTGCCGGCGGCAGAGCGGGTCGCGGTCAAATTCCCCCCGGAAGCGACGGCGCGGACGTTCCGCGGCGGCCGGATCCTCCTCCCTTTTGAACTGACCGGGCAAACCGATGGACTGAGCAACCTGCAAGGCAAGCTTTTCCCCAATCACTATAACCAGCACGTGCAGGCCGAAAAGGAGGCGCTCCGCATCGCATCCGCCGTCCCGGACGCGGCCGGCAAAGGGGAACTGGCGTTCGACGACGTGCCCTTTGGCATGTTCACGCTCCGATTGTACGCCGATACGCCGGAGGGAAAAGAACAGCTGATCCGCGAAGAGTTCGTCAGCATGGTTCACCCGGCGCCGAAAGCGCCCCAAACCATGCCGATCCGCTGGGGCATCACCACTCACGGCGACCGCTTCGACCGCCGGCTCGACCTCGAAATTCCGCCGCTCCGGGAGGCCGGGGCCAACTGGACCCGGTTCGAAATCGCTCTCTACGAACTGACCGACGCGGAAGGCAACATCAACTTTGCCCATCACGATAAATTGTTCGAGGAGGGCCGGCGCAACGGTGTCAACTTCTTCGCGGTCATCAATACCAAGCCGCAAGGAAGCGGCATCTCACCCAATTCAAAATGGTTCAGCCAGCCGGATGTCAAGAGCTGGGAGAAGGCACTCCGGCAGGTGTTCACCCATTACAAAGGCAAAATCGACTACTACGAAATCTGGAACGAACCGCTCCACTACGAGTGGAACGGCTTCGAGCCGGGCGTGGAGCGCGCGGTTCAGTACGCAGAACTCTTCAAGGCCGCGCGGCGGGTCGCCGACGAAGTTTCGCCCGGCGTCAAACTGATGGGGCCATGCATGACCGGCAATATGATCCCCTATCTGCGCACCGTCGCAAAGGCCGGCGGACTGGACAAAGCCGATCTGATCAGCGTTCACGGCCGCCCGTTCCCGGACTATAAAGATGAGTGTTATCAAGCCATTCTCCGTGAAATCACCGGCCGGGAACTGCCGGTATTCTGCACCGAAGGCGCCAACGACTCCAGGGCGCTGATCGCCAGTTTCGCGGGCGAAACGCCGGCGGCCGGATTCGTCTACACTATGCGCGACAAAGGCGTGAATCCGGTGAACTACGAGCACAACAACGGCATGATCAAATACGACGGATTGCCCAAAGGGCGCTTCATCCAGTACCAGTTCCTGAGCACCATGCTCGGCAACGCCGAATACATCGGGAAGATCTTCTCTGACCGCGGGTTGAACGGTTACCTGTTCCGGGAGGATGGCATCTGGACCGCCGCGGTCTGGGCCGGGGAGAGCACCGAACTGCCGCGTCCCGCGGGCGCTGCCTGCTTCGATGCACTGGGCAATCCCTTCGGCGACGGGCGGCTCACCGCCTTCATCCCCGGAAGCGAGGAAAACTTCGAGCCGAAGAAAATCGCCTTCATCCGCGGCCTCGCGCCAGAGTCGCCCGAAGTGGTCGCCGCCTTGGTCAACTGCAATATGGAATACAAACTTCTTCCGACCAACGAATCGTTGAAGTTGCGTTTCACGTTCTTCAATCCCGGCGGCCGCCCCCGGACTTACGGACTGCGACTCGCCGATACGCCGCACCTGAAATTCGCCGGCCTCGCGCCGGTCACGGTCGGCCCCGGCGAAACGGTCGAACGCGAGCTGGCCTTCCAGGCGGCTCCCGACACCCCGGCCAGCGAGCTTCGGATCGCCGCGACGCTCGAAACGGACGGCCGAAAGCTGCCGCGTGTCTTTGGCCCCTTCCGTTTCGTCAACCCGGAGCGGTTCAAACAGTCGCCGGTGCTCGACTTCACCGAAAAGGTCAACCTTGAAGTGTCGGCGAAGGCCGAAGACCTCCACGCCACCCAGAGTACCGGCGTCGCCCGAAAAAAACAGAACCAGGCGTCGCTCTCACGCGGCAGCTCCGTCGGCGCGGCGTCAGTGGACGGCAAAACCTGCGCCCGGCTCGACTACCGGTTCCACCGGCCGCCGGGCGGATGGGCTCACACCTGGCTGGCCAGCAGCTACCAGTTGCGCAAACCGGTGCAACTGCCCGGCATCCCGGTCAAGTTGAAGATGAAGCTCTTCATGGAGAACAACGTCGAAAACTACCCGGTGACGCTGGTTTTCTTCTTCAAGGACCCGACCGGTAAAACAATCCGGGTCGAAGCCGGCGAAGTCTTCTGGACTGGCTGGCGGGAGTACGAAGTCGATATTCCAAGCCTCCTGTCGGGGGGGCACATCCACAGTGTCGCCGGCGGCAACAAACTGCCGAAAATCGACACCTGGCCGCTAACACTGACCGGCTTCTCCATCAACCTTATACCGCTTTCAAGTTCGATTCATGCGGAGAATCCGGATCACGTGGCCGGTTACCTGCTGTTGGATCGGATCGATGTCGAATCCTATCAATGATCAAACACGGATCTGCTTGCCATAAACGGCAAGCAGATCCCCGGTCTCCACGAGTGTGGAATCGACACCGGAATCCGTTGCTCGAGGGTGAAAGGCGTTATAACCGGAATGACTATATCACAAGACATGCAAAATTCAAGTAAAAAATCATTATTTGCATATTCTAGTGTAGCGTCTCTTAAGAACTTATCAACTAATAATATCATAACGGAGGATAAATTGCCATAATTTTATTCATCGTTATCATCATAGCTGCCAAGTACAGCAAGGCATTGTATGCGCAGGCGGTTTTTTCGTATCTGACATGAATTTTTCTGAATCG
>NZ_DBEXAY010000074.1:0-28271 GCF_048170485.1 Victivallis sp.
CCTTTTGTCAAGCTGGTATTTCAAAGAAAAATGGATTATTTTTGTTTTCCCGATGAGCTGTCGCCTGTTGAATCGGACTTTATACGGCGCAGAGAGAGTGTTTATCGTTAAAAAGGAATTTTTTTTCTGTACGCTCTTGACAATATTTCGTTTTTAAGGTATAATATATCAAAATATTTCGAAATAATGGATCAAAAATATGAAAACACCGGAAATTCTTGAACATCTGCGCCGCCGGATTGTGAGCGGGGAATTCCCCCCCGGCAGCAAACTGCCGAACCGGCCGGAACTGCTGGCGGAGTATTCTGTCAGTGTCAGCGCGTTTCAAAAATGCATCAATCAGCTGATCGAGTGGAACTTTCTGGAGTCGAGGGGGATGAAGGGAATCCGGGTGACGGCGAATCCACCGCATCTCTCGCGGTATGCGCTGGTGTTCCCGACCCTGCCGGACCACAACGAACTGCCGGACGACACGCTGTATCGTTCGGTCAAGTATGAACTTCCGGCGTTTCAGGCGGAGCATCCGGAGATCTACTTTGAATTCTACCGCACCGGAACCGCCGAGGCGCCGGTGACCGCGGAGTTTGAGCGGCTTCTGGCGGATGTCTCCCGCGGACTGCTGGCCGGAATCATCTTCTTCTTTTTCGCTCCTTCGCGCGAGATTCAGAAGAAGCTGGGGAATTTCCCCTGTGTGGTGGTGTCGCGCGACCCGAATGACACGCTGCATCACTACCCGTTCATCACGTTCGACACGGTGGAACTCTTCCGGATGTGCCGGGAGCGGCTGCTGGAGCGGGGGGCGAAACGGATTGCCGTGCTGGTGCACAGTATGCTCGCCTCTGCGCGCCTGACGCAGATCGCCGAACTCTGCGCCGACGGCCGCGCCTTCACGCCGCCGGAGTGGATTCTCGGGCTCTTTCACGAAACCGGGCGGCCGGTGCTCAAGCGGAATCTGATCCGGCTGCTTTTCTCCGGCCTTGCCGGGCAGCGTCCGGACTCCCTGATCGTTTTGAACGAGAACCTGCTGCCGATCGCCTGTGACGCGCTGGCCGAGCTCGGGCTGACGCCGGGCGTGGATGTCCGGATTGCCAGCCACAGCAACTATCCGTTTGAAAAGGAACCTCTTCCGCAGGTCGATTACTTCGTCTTTCAGGTGCACGACATTCTGGAGAACAGTTTTCAGCAGTTGACGGCCCGGGAGCCGCATTCCCTCCGGATTCTGCTGCAGCCGCACGCCATTTCCACCACTCAAAAAAGGAATTTCTGAAATGAATCGCCGTGAAACAGTGACGTACCCAGCTAAAGATTCAGGAGGATCAGGCATGAAGTTTTTCAGACAGACGACCGGCAGAAGGTGCTGGCAATGGAAGTTCACGATGCGAACCCCGTTGCAAAATTCATTTACTTTAATCGAGCTTTTAGTTGTTGTAGCAATCATTGGAATCCTCGCATCCCTGTTGCTGCCTGCGTTGAATCAGGCGAGGGAACGCGCCCGGACCATCCGGTGCGTCTCCAATCAGAAACAGCTGGGGCTGGGAATTGCTCAGTATCTGAAAGACTACGATGACCGTCTTCCGTTGCTTGTGAACAGCGATTACAGCCGGTATTGGCCCTACATGCTCGTCGGCCGTTCGCCGATTACAGATAAACCCTATTTTCAGGGGAACTATGTACATACTGCGATTTTTGAGTGCCCGTCTGTAACTTCCGGCAGTCTGGATACGTATCACGCCTCCCGCTGTTACTACTGGTGGCACGGGTATCCGCAGTATGCCGCCAACGCGGGGATCTGGCGGGCCGACGTGAAGGTCACCCGGCTGCGGAATCCCTCCGCCAAAATCATAACGATGGATACGGCGGCAGGCAAGGCGGGGATCCCTCAGAACTACGGATTTTACCGGGTGCGTGACAACCGGGATTCGGTCTTCAGCTCCGCATTCAGCAACTCCGGCTGGGGAGATCCTTATGCACGGCATCGCGGGAATGTGGTGGTGGCGCTGACTGTGAGCGGCGGTTGTGTGCAGTATTCGGTGCGGAATATCATCTATCCATACGGTTCCCCGCCGTTCGACGGCAGTGAAGAGAACCTGACCCGCTTCTGGTATGATCGTTGAAAGAGAAATTGTTGAGGAATGATATGAAAATCCATTGCCTCATTCTGGCGATGCTGTTGACGGTTTGTCTTCATGCCGCTCCGCACCTTCCGTTCGGCGAAGGGGCGATGCTGGAGGCCGACCGGGAGAATCTGCTTCGTTTTGTCGACGGAGCCGGGGCCGCGTACAGACTCTGTGATATCATGGGCAGGCAGCTCAGTTCCGGGGCGCTGAATGGCGCGGGTGAGTTGACTTTGAAACTTCCCCAGGGATTTTATGAATTGGAGTTCCCCGGTCACCGGGTCGGCCTTTACGTTTCGCCGGCGTGGCAGGGCGCTCCCGATCCATTCTGGGGAATGCAGACCGACGTGAGCCGCCGTGAACGCAAAGAGGGGATGGCGGTGATCGAGCAGGTTCTCAATTTGCTGGAACGGACCGGCATCGGCACGATGCGCGATTACCGGAGCTGGAAGGATGATGAACCACAGCCCGGCAAACTCCGGCCCGGTTCCGATTCGACATTTCAGCAAGTGGCGTCCACGCCGGTGCGGATTCTGCACTATCTGGCCGATGCTCCGTCCTGGCAGCTCCGGCCGGAAAATCAGCAGGCGAAGGGAGAGGCAATCTATCCGCGTCATCTGCTTTCGCTGGAACGTTCTCTGCGGCTGCTTCTGCCTCACCGGGCTCCGGGGATGGTCGGCTGGCAGATTGAGAATGAGACCACCAACCGCCCTTATCCGCCGGATGTGACGCTGTCCGAAATCAACGCCTGTTCCTTTCTCGCCGACAAGATCGACCTGAAACAGCCGATTGTGACGCCCGGGTTCGCCCGACCTCTGGCGGATGAGCTCGGCGGCTATACGGAAGCGGGGCTGGCCGAACTTTGCGATGTCTTTGCATTGCACGTCTATCTGCCTCCGGAAAAGATGTGCGACAGCGTAGCGACTGCCCGCCAGGTTTTGGCGAAAACGTCCAAGCCCGGCATGCCGCTGTGGATTACGGAAACCGGTTATGCCTGGTCGGCGGGTAACGTGAAGAATCCCACGTTCCGGGGAGTGGACGGGCGGAAGCGCGCTCTGCCGGCGGACGATATGGAAAGCGCGGTTTCGCTGGTCCGGAGTGCATGGATTGCCCGGGCGTGCGGGGTCGCGAAATTCATTCCGTTTCGCCTTATCTTCTGCCAGGAGTATTCCGTCAATTTCGGGTTGCTGGATCTGGACGGTTCACCGCAGCGCAATTTTGCCGCCTACGCGTTCGCAGTTCAATGTCTTTCCGGCAAACGTTACATCGGCGAGCTTGCCGCGCCGCCGCGGAACTGGGAAAGTGCGATGGTCTTTGCAAATGGTGATTCTGCTGTGATTGCGGGGTATGTTCCCAGTGGAAAAACCGGGCCGCTGGACTGGAAAAACCTTCCGGTGAAAGAGGCCGTGCGCATCGACGGTTCCATCCCGGGGAGCGGAAGCGCTGCGGAATGGGGAAAGATCGTCTATCTTTTCTGTTCGACAGCCGAGATTGAACAATGGATACACCATGACACCCCCGAAGGAAATCTGTTGAAAATTGCAGAAAATTATCGGGAACAGCCGCGGACTCCGTTCCCGGTGACAACGCAGTTTTCGTATTGGCAATACGACTGGAAGACCAATCTCTACTATGTTGATACGCCGGAAAAGCTGGAGTTTCACTGGTCCAACCTTGCCGACCGTGCATTGCCGGTCGAGCCGGAGCTGCTGTTGCCGGAGGGCGGGCGGATCGTCTCCGTCGCGGAGCCGCTGCCGGATTTGATTCCCGCCGGAACGAAGCTCTCCCGCTCCTGGACCGTCGATCTGACGCAGTGCCGGGACACCATTCGCAGAATCGTGTTGCGCGACCGTCGCGGAAATGCCTCACCGGTTACGCTGCGCTTCCTTGACACCACGTCGCTTACCCGGGAACCGCTCGTCGGAGCCGGCGAGGCGAAGAACTGGCGCGTCAATGCGGGAGGGAAGATGACGATACGGAGCGTTCCGGTGGAAGGGGCGGTCGGTTTTCATACGCGTTTCTCCTCGCCGGGCTGGGCTTATCCGGAATACTTTCTGAACCTGCCGGAAGAGTCTCTGCAGGATGTGATTGCAATTTCCTTTGAGATCCGGGCGAAGAAATTCAGCGACCGCCGCTATCCCTACAGCAAGGTGCTGTTTGTTCACGACCGGAGCAAAAATGACTTCAGCCAGGTCAATTATCCGCCGCCGACACCGGAGTGGAGTTCCAGAATGGTGATCGTACCGGAATCCGTGCGGATGCGTCCGATCTACCGACTCCGGATTGGACTCGGCACGGCGGAGAATGAAATGGATTTTCAGCTCCGCAATATCCGGCTGCACCGGATTCCGCGGTAGAATTGCCGCGTCGGCCGGCTGTTGCCGAGGGGGCGCTTTCTTTCCAGTCAGGGGGATTTTTCGTAACAAAAAAATCCCCCCTTTTTTCCGTTTTTTTCAGCGAGATGGTTGCTTCCTCGCGGAACCTCAGGTATAATCCGTTGCAGAGAAAGCGAGGTACGAAAATGAAACCACTTGCCATTGCACTGCTTGCCGGGATCGGCTGTCTGGCGTCGGCCGGAACGATCAACAACAACCCCTCCGCCGAACTCGGCGTGCTCAACGGTCCGGCCCCCGGGATGAAATTCGAACATGTCCGGATTCTCAACGAGGTGGTAAATGCCAATCCCGACCGCGTCTACCTGCCGCTTACCGTCGAGGGCGGGAACCCCGGCCGCTGTATCCTGCTGCCCGGATTCCGCGGGTTGCGCGGCTACCGCTGTTCGCTCGAGGATTTCTATCTTCGCGAGGCGTGCGAGGTGGAGATCTCCTTCGACGCGCGGGCCGGGAAGAACGAGGAGGGCGACTATACGCCGAATCAGCTCTTCCGGATCGACTTCCGGGCCAACACCGACGGCGACCGCGACTCCTACTACCCGATGCTCAGCGGATTCTCCTTCCGCCCGACGGAGAAGTGGCAGCACTTCTCCAGACGCTTTAAAATCAAGGGATATACCAACTTTTACAGCATCTGGATCCTGCCGGGGGCGGAGCGCAGGATCAATTCGCTCTATCTGGACAACTTCCGCTTCACCCGGGTTGACGCTCCGGCAAAACCGCAGGAGGAATACGCGGTCACCTTCGACAAGGTCGAATCGCTCTACCGCGCCGGAGAACCGGTTGCAATGACCTTCCGCGCCGCGCTCGACGCGAAGGAGGAGACGCTGACGGGCCGGGCGGAAATTCTCTTCTTTCACGACCGGAAACAGGTCGCGTCACTCCCGGTCACGCTCACCCGGCAGCCGGACGGGATCTTTGAAGGACAGGTACGCTGGAATCCTTCGCTCCGCGGCGCCTTTGCCGCGCAACTGAAACTTGCGGGGCGCTCCCCGGAGCGAATCGGCGGCGACTTCGTTGTCATTCACGAGTCCGTGCTCCATCCGCGATTTTCGCCCGGCTGGGCGCTGGGGTCGAATACGGAGAACGGCATCGCCCTCTACATGCCCGATCCGCTCCGGATCAGGACCATCGGCCGTGCCGGCGGTTTCGAGAAGACCTTCCGCGACATGCGGCTCTCCGGCCAGTCGATCGGCCGGGTCTGGGGCTACTGGCGCGCGACTGAGCCGGAGGAGGGGCAGTTTTGCCGCGCGCCGCTCGATGATACCATTCAGATGCTGAAACAATACCGGATTGAACCGGTTTTCTGCCTGGTCGGCAGCTTCAATACGCAGACCAATATTCAGGAGGTGCTCAAACGGGGACGGCACGGATTCCCCGCCTATCTGGCGAAGTGGCACAAGGTGACCGGCGACAACCGCGACGGCGTGCTGATGGTGCCGGTCAAAGGGGTGTACGACCGCTATCTCGACTTCGTGCTGAAGAGCTGGAAGGATGAGGTGAAAATCTGGGAGATGAGCAACGAACCGGGACTGCTGATCCATCCGCCCGCCGGACATGCGAAGTGGTTCATCGACCTCTGCAGATACACCTACGAGACGATCAAGCGCGTTCAGCCCGATTCGATCGTGCTCGGCAACGGTGTGACCGGCGACTTCGGCATGAACATTGTCGGCTGGTGCAGCCAGCTCAACCGCGAGAATCCCGACTACGTCAACTGGCTCGACGGCGTCGCGTTCCACCCCTACAACTGCGGTCTGGACTACATGAACGGCCTCACCTTCCGCTACCGGAACGTCATCCGGGACATCTCCGATACGCTGAAGGTGAAAAAGCCGCTCTGGAACACCGAGAACTACTATCTGCCGACCGCCTACTCCCGGCAGATCAACTACTATGTGAACAAAGAGCGCTACGGCGCGAACGAGATCGCCCGGCAGTTCCTCGACGGCTTCCTGAACGGAGTCAAAGCGACGATGGCCTCATCGACAAACTCCTTCTACCGGCAGGAAAACGTCAACGGCCTCTCGGCGCCGAACGACGTCTTCGCCGCCACCAACGCGCTCTCCGCACTGCTGGCGGGGATGGATTCCGTGGAGGAGCTGCCGCTCTCATCCTGGGTGCGCTGCGGCATGTTCCGCAGCCGGGACGGCAGACGGGCGCTCGGTTTCCTCTACGACATGCGCCCCTCCGGCAGCGTCTGGATTCCGGGCGGCACGAAGGCGCGGGTTCTGGACATCTACGGCAATCCGGTTTCCGGCGGGAGACATCGGCTGAAATTTGAACCGTATTACGTCACCGGCACTCCGGAGGAGGTGCGGCAACTGCTGATGAAATCCCGCTTCGAACTTCAAAATCCGGTGAAGATCCGCGCCCGGCGTTTCGGGGAAACCACCTTTTTCGAGGGGGAAAATCTGACCGGCCTGCCGGAGGAGGTGCCGGCAAAAATCGACACCCTCCCGGTGGAGTTTTCGTTTCGTGGCGACACCCGGTTGAACACAATTGCCGTCGACGGGTTCCGCGGTTCGCTGAACGGGATTGCGCTGGTGCCGGAGACCCCCTGTTACCGGCTGCCGGCGAAACTGGCGCTGGCGGATGGCAGCCGGGCGGAACTCACGTTTGACGGGAAGGCTCTTGTCGTGAACGTGGCGGTGCGTGATCCGCAGGTCCGGCCGGGGAAGGTGTTTCATGCGGGGAGCTGCGTCGAACTCTTTCTCGATGAAGGGCCGTTCCGGAATCTCGCCCGGGATGCCGCTTCTCCGTTTCAGCTCTACGGCACGCCCTCTGGAGAGAAGGGGGCGTTGCGGAACGGAAAACGATTGGAGTTCCCGTTCGAATTCGCCTCGTCGGCGATTCCCGGCGGATACCGTGCAACGTTCCGGATTCCGGTGGCGCAGGAGTACGTCGGGCTGGATCTCATCGTCACCCGCGGCGACGGCGGCAAGGAGCGGATTCCGGGGGTGGAGGGCAGGTCGTTCCAGGAACGCTTTCACTATCCGCTGTTCCGGCTCCCCGGAGAGTGCGGGCTGAAGAACGGTTCATTCGAGCGCTGCAACACCCTTGCCATGCCGAAGCACTGGCTCTACGATGTCCGGTACGGAACGGCGTTCCGCTGTGCGCCTGAGGCGGGATACGCCGGGCGTGGCATGGCGGTCGCCGTCGAACGGTCGCAGAAGGTTCCGGCGCTGGTCACGCAGCGCGTGGAGTTTCCGGCGGGGCGGTTCCGGCGGGCGACGCTCTCGTTTCTCGCGAAACTCGACGAAGTGAAGAGTCCGAAGGAGGGGAAGGGGAAGTCCGGCATGCAGGTCCGGTTCGGCATGAAGCGTCACGGCGAAAGCGCGGTGGAGAGAATCCGGAAACAGGACATCACCGGCACGTCAGCGTGGCGGCTCTACCAGTTTCCGGTCACGTTGCGCAACAACACGGACTTTCTGGAAATCGGCCTCGGTCTGGGGCCGGAGACGACCGGAACCATCTGTCTCGACAATGTCAGACTGGTGCTGGAATAGGTTTTTCAAGGGAGAAAGGAGTTCATCTCATGAAATTGTGGTCTGTGGTATCGGCGTGTGTCGCCGCGTGCATACTCAACGCCGCCGACGATCTCCGCATCGATCTGCTGGCGGACTGTGATCTCGCCTGCAATGCCGTTTCCGAAGGAGTGACCGGCGCTCCGGCGCGCTGGATGAAAGCGCATCCGCTCCGGCGGCTGGTGGTCACCGCTCCGGCGGAGGAGGGGTGGAAGGCGTACTCGGTGACATTCACGCCGGAAAACGATGGAACCCTCCAGCTGATCGTCATGGGCAATCGGAGCGATCAGGTGATCTGTTACGACAAGTTCATACTCAAGGGCGGAACATTGAAAAACGGCGACTTCGAAGAGATCGGCTCCCGGGGCGTTCCGGCGGGATGGATCCTCCAGCCGGAAGCGCTCGGCTCCGGCGGAGCCTTCTCTGGAACATACTGCGTGCGGACCAGTCATGACAAACGGGTTCAGCAGTCGATTCCGGTGAAGGGAGGTGTGCCGTTGACGCTCACGTTTTTCGCCCGCCGGGCCGGATGACCGGCGGCGGTGGTCGTTGATGGACTGGTACTCTCTGCACTAGTGAGAGCCCGTTGTTCTCAACCGCCGGGAATCCGGCTTCAGGGAATGCGGTAGAGCCGGGTTCTCCACGGCGCATCGGGATCTTTGGAGAAGAAAACTTCTCCGGAAAGTCTTCTCCACTCCCGCAGGGCGTCGCGCCAGTTCTGCGGCGTCGGCCAGCCGAAGGCGAACCAGCCGGGCGGATTGTGTCCGCTGTAGCCGTTGATCGTGACCATGCCGGTCTGCTGCGCCGCCAGCATGGTGTACAGATTGGTTTCCGGACCCGGTTCCCCGGGTGTGTAGCGGAAGACGAGGGAGCGCGGCGGCAGTTCCTGCATCTGTGCCGCAATCCGGTCGACCTTCTCCCGGACCGCCGCTTTGTCATAGCGCGATTGCGGCTGGAAGACCATCCCTTCCAGCACCAGGATCGGGAGCGCGATCCACAGCCATCGTCTGAATTTCCCCGCCCGCAGACGATCGATCACCCAAGCGACGAAGATTGCCTGAAAGAGCAGCAGCACGAGGATGATTCGGGTCATGCTCCGCAGGCTGTTGAGCCCGGGGAGGATTTCGCGCAAGGTCTTGTAGAGGCTGAACTCTCCGATTTGCAGACTGAAGCAAAACAGGACAAGCCAGCAGAGAAACGCACTCAGCAGCAGGGGATTGCGCGGCGCTTTCCGGCACAGGACCCAGGCGGCGGCGACGGTGGCCGCCAGCGCCGCGATTCCGGAAAAGAGAACATGTTCCTCCCGGTAGGAGCCGACGGCGATGAGAGAGGCCAGCCAGTGCCAGCAGAGAGCGTCATCCGCCGGGAGAAAATAGCTTGAAAGGCGGGGCAGTTCGAGCAGCTGAATGCTGAACGGCTGAATTCGGTTCAACATGCGCCAGATTACGAGGTAGGGCGGAAACAGAAATTTCGCAAGCAGGAGGACGGGGATGGCGAGCAGAAGTACCCGCCCGAGGATTTCACGGCAGTTCCCGCCCGGCAGAACCTGCCGCCAGTCCTTCCGCTTCCGGTCCCGGATTGCCAGACAGCAGAAGAGCACCGCCAGCGCCAGAAGGAGCAGAGTTCCCAGGTAGATGGAGCAGGCGAACTGCCAGAACAGCGCGCTGGTGAGCAACGCGAAACAGCGCAGGTCCGGCTTTTTCCAGAAGAGCCAGAGTGCGCCGAACGCGAGCGGAATCGGGAAGCGCGGCAGCAGTTGAATGTGGGTGAGCTGGGCGGTGACCGGCATGGCGAAGGTGAAGAGGTAGCCGCCTGCCGCCGCCGCGAGCGGGGAAAACTCCAGTTTCCGCAGCATCCAGACGCAGGCGGCGAAGTTCAGCAGATACTGGAGCAGAATCCAGCACTGGAGCGCGCCGTCCGGAGTGAACCCGGCGATCCGGAAGAGCGCGTAGAAGGGCAGATTCCCGGCATGGCAGTCCGAGTAGGCGAGGGCGAGCGGCGCGGGGTAGAAAAACGGCGCGTTCCAGAATGAGGACTCTTCGCCCATCAGCCAGAGGTAGCCGTGTTCGAGCACGTAGCGGTTGAACAGGGTGTCGAGCGAGCCGGGCAGCGTGGAGAAGTTCCAGCCGAAGTAAGGCATCAGCTGAAGGAGAACTCCGGCAAGAAAGAGTAGAACGCTCCACCGCAGGACAGGCTGCCGGAGCAAAGCGGCTGTTGTCCCGGAAGCGATGGTTTCAATTGGTTTTCTCATATGTCTTTCTGAATTGGAATTTTTGCAGGTTGTATAACTGTAGCGTGGAAGAAGCCGCGTTGCAACCGGTTTCCCGTTTTTTTTGCAGAATTTCAGAAAAATCATTTGACAAACAGAGGAAAAAGAGCGATATTATAAGAAATTTGAAAAGGATTTTTTCGATGAATACTTCGTTTCAGCGCATCAACAATACCTGGCAGTGGTGGTGGCGAAAGCCCGCCGTTGCCGGCCTTGTCATGCTCTGAAACTCCCCGATACGACACCGGGAGGTCCTGAAAAGGGGCATGACCGGGAAAAGAAAACCGATTGACGGCGGGTCCGATCCAACGAGATTGCGACCCGCCTTTTTTTGTGCAGATTTTTCAGAAAACAACATACAGGAGAGAGAAAAAATGATGAAGTTTGAGGAGTTTCGCCAGCTGGCGGAGGGTGCCAACCTGGTTCCGGTGGTACACCGGGTGCTCGCCGATCTGGAGACGCCGGTTTCGGTGCTGGCGCGTTTCCGGGATGACGAGAACGTCTTTCTGCTCGAAAGCGTCGAGGCGGGGGAGCGGTTCGGCCGCTACTCCTTCCTCGGCATTCATCCGCGCGGCGTCTTCACGGTGGAGCAGGGGCGTCCCTACTATACCGATGGTACCGGGAAACGGGAGCTTCCGGCGCCGGAAGGGGCGTTCACCGCGTTGCGGGGACTGCTCGACGGAATCCGTCCGGCGGCGGTTCCGGATCTGCCGCCGCTCTTCGGCGGCGCGATCGGCTACATCGGGTACGAGACGGTCGGCGAATTCGAGGAGCTGCCTCCGCCGAAACCCGGTTTGAAAGGGCCGGAGTGCGCCTTCCTGATCACCGATGAGATGATCATCTTCGACAATCTGCATCATACGATGATGATTTCGGTTTCGGTCCGTCCGGAGGAGTACCCGAATCTGCGGGCCGCCTACGATCACGCCGTCGCCCGGATCGGTGAAATCCGCGAGACGCTGCGCCGTCCGGCTCCGGCTCTGGAAGCGGTGGCCGGACCGGCGCCGCAGCTCCATTCGAACATGAGCCGCGAAGAGTATATGGCGATGGTGGAGAAGGGCAAGCAGTACATCTGCGACGGCGACATCATTCAGGTGGTGCTGTCGCAGAAGTTCACGGCGGAGTTTCATCAGCCGCCGATTCAGCTTTACCGGGCGCTGCGGCTGGTGAACCCGTCGCCCTACACCTTCTACCTCAAGCTGGGCGAACGGGTGCTGGTCGGCTCCAGTCCGGAGACGCTGGTGCGGCTCGACGGGGGCACCGCGATGGTGCGGCCGATCGCCGGAACCCGCCGCCGCGGCCAGACTCCCGCCCGCGACCGGGAGCTCGCCGACGAGCTTCTGCGCGACGAGAAGGAGCGAGCCGAACACCTGATGCTGGTCGATCTCGGCCGCAACGACCTCGGCCGGGTGGCACTGCCGGGCAGCGTGCAGGTCAAGGACTTCATGACCGTGGAACGGTATTCGCATGTGATGCATCTGGTGACGACGGTGGAGGCGCTCCCCGCCGAGGGGGTGGACGGCTTCGATCTGGTCCGTTCGGTCTTCCCCGCCGGAACGCTCTCCGGTGCGCCGAAGGTCCGGGCGATGGAGATCATTCACGAGCTGGAACCCGAACCGCGCGGCACCTACGGCGGTGCGGTCGGCTACTTCAGCTACACCCGGAACATGGATCTGGCGATCACCATCCGCACATTGCAGATTGAGAACGGTCAGGTTTCGATTCAGGCCGGAGCCGGAATCGTCTACGACTCCGATCCGGCGACGGAATATGAGGAGACGGTCAACAAGGCCGCCGCGATGCTCCGGTCGCTCCGGCTGGCGGCGGCGGGGCTGGAACTGTAACGCGAAGAAGAGGAGCTTTGATGGTATCATGATTTTCGTGCTTGACAATTTCGATTCGTTCTCCTACAATCTGGTGCAGTATTTTCAGCAGCTCGGCTGCGAGGTGGTGACCGCCCGCAACCGGTCGATCACGCCGGAGGAGGTGTTCGCGCTCCGCCCGGAGGCGATCGTGCTCTCGCCCGGTCCGGGCCGTCCGGAGAACGCCGGCATCATGCCCGCGCTGATCCGGGCCGCCGCCGGAAAAATTCCGATGCTCGGTGTCTGCCTCGGCCATCAGGGGATCGGGCAGGCGTTCGGCATGCAGGTCATTCATGCCGGGCGGATTGTTCATGGCAAGGTTTCGACGGTCGATCACGACGGGAAGGGGCTGTTCGCCGGATTGAGTTCGCCGTTCAAGGCGGTCCGCTACCACTCGCTCGCGCTCGACGAATCGACGCTGCCGCCGGAGCTGGAGATCACCTGCCGCAGTGAGGATGGAGAAGTGATGGGCATCCGCCACCGGGAGTACCTTATCGAGGGGATCCAGTACCATCCGGAGTCGATCCTCACCTCGACCGGCAAGCGGCAGCTCGCCAACTTCCTCGATCTGGTCAACCGCCGGCGGATGGAACGGAGGGCTGGATCATGCTGACGCGCTATCTGGAAAAAGTGCTTGACCGCCGGGACCTCTCGCCTGCCGAAATGGAGGAGGCGTTCCGCATCATCACCGGCGGGGAGGTGGCTCACTCGCAGATCGGTGCTTTTCTCGCGGCCTTGCGGATGAAGGGGGTGTCGCAGACCGAACTGGTCGGCGCCGCCCGGATGCTCCGCCGCGCCGCCGCCTTCATCGACTGCGGCGGTCGCGATGTGGTCGATGTGGTCGGCACCGGCGGTGACGGCACCGGCAGTTTCAACATTTCGACGACCAGCGCCTTCGTCGCCGCCGGGGCCGGCGTGTGCGTGGCCAAGCACGGCAACCGGGCGGCGTCGAGCCGCTGCGGCTCGGCCGATGTGCTGGCGGCGCTCGGATTTCAACTCGATGCACCGGCGGCGGTGATGGAGAATGCGATTGCGGAACACGGCATCGGCTTCCTCTACGCCGCGAAGTTTCATCCGGTGCTGGGACAGGTGGCGGTGCTGCGCCGTGAACTGCGGATTCGTACGGTGTTCAATATGGTGGGGCCTCTGTGCAATCCGGCCGGCGCGCGGTCGATCGTGCTGGGCGTTTACGCGCCGGAGCTCACGGAGCTCTTCGCCGGGGCACTGCAGGAGCTCGGCGTCCGCCGGGCGCTGGTGGTGCACGGGCTCGACGGGCTCGATGAGATCAGCTGCTGTGCCGCCACCCGGGTTTCGGAACTGCGTGACGGCCGCATCGTCACCCGTGAACTTCTGCCGGAACTTCTGCTTGGAACCGTCTATGCGCCGGAGGAGCTCCGGGGCGGGGATCCGGAGCAGAATGCGGAAATTCTCCAGTCGGTGCTGACCGGGGTGAACCGGGGCGCTCCGCGCGCGGCGGTACTGCTCAACGCGGGTGCGGCCATCTACGTCGCGGGCGTGGCATCCACGCTGGAAGAGGGGATTGCTCTCGCGGGCCGTTCGATCGATTCCGGCGCCGCGGAACGGAAACTGGAACTGTTGATTGAGGCGAGTCATGGAACGGGTGCTTGAAACGATTGTTGAACGGAGCCGTCCGGAGCTGGAAGAGGCGAAACGGCATGTCCCCGCCTCGGAACTTCGCCGCCGGATTGCCGCCGCGCCGCCGGTGCGCGATTTCACCGGTTCGCTCCGCAAGCCGGGGCTCCGGGTGATCGCCGAACTCAAGGCCGCTTCGCCGAGCAAAGGGGTGATCCGCCAGCCGCTGGAGGTGGAGGCGCTCGCCACCGAACTGGAGACGGCGGGAGCCGCCGCACTCTCGGTTCTGACGGAACGGAACTTCTTTCTCGGCGGCCTGGAGAATCTCGAACGGGCCCGGAAGGTGACCACCCTGCCGCTCCTGCGCAAGGACTTCCTCTACGACGAATACCAGCTTCTGGAGGCCCGGGCGGCGGGGGCGGACGCGGTGCTGTTGATCGCCGCCATGCTCACGGAAGCGGAGTTCCGGAATCTTCACGCCTGCGCCGAATCGCTCGGTCTTGCGGTGCTCTGCGAAGCACACACCCGCGAGGAGCTGGAGATGCTCGCGTCGAACGGCGCGCGGCTCATCGGCATCAACGCCCGCAACCTCTCCACCTTCGACACCAGCCTCGACCGGGTGGCCGAGTTGATCCAACGGGTGCCGGAGGGGTGCATCGCCGTCGGCGAGAGCGCCATCCGGGAGCGGGCGGACCTGCTGCGCCTTCACGGGCTGGGCGCGCAGGCCTTTCTGATTGGAGAAACCCTGATGCGGGCGCCGTCGCCCGGGAGGAAACTGTGCGAACTCCTGTCGAAGTGAAAATCTGCGGTCTGACCCGTCGGTGCGATGTGGAGCTGGCGGCGGAACTGGGGGCCGGTTACGTCGGCTTCGTTCTGGTTCCCGCATCGCCGCGCTGTGTGCCGGTGGAGAGGTTGCGGGAACTGACCGGCGGACTGCCGGCCGGTGTGAAGCGGGTCGGCGTTTTCGCCGATGCCGACCGGGAGACGATCCTGCGTGCGGCGGAGGGGAATTTCGACATCATTCAGCTGCACGGGGAGGAGGCCCCGGAGTTCGCCGCGTCGCTTCCGTATCCGGTCTGGAAGGCGGTGCGGGCCGTCGCCGGGACGGAGCTGGCGCCGCTCGCCGAATGGAAGGTGGAGCGTTTCCTCTTCGACGCGGCCTCCGGCGGAAGCGGCCGCCGCTGTGACTGGAGCCTCGCGGCGCAGGCCGCCCGGCGATGGCGGATCATGCTGGCCGGGGGACTTTCGCCGGAGAACATCCGCGAAGCAATCCAGACGGTGCATCCTGTCGGGGTGGATCTTTCGAGTTCGCTCGAAACCGCACCCGGCATTAAATCGGAAGAAAAAATGAAAACTTTATTCAAGGAGATAGTACAATGAATTCCCATTACGGTATTTACGGCGGGCAGTACGTCGCGGAGACGCTCATGCCCACACTGCATGCACTCGAAGAGGAGTATCTGCGCGCCCGGCAGGATCCGGCGTTTCAGCGCGAACTTGCCGAACTGCTCACCGACTACGTCGGGCGGGAGTCGCCGCTCTACTTCGCCAAACGGCTCACCGAGTACGCCGGAGGCGCCCGGATCTACCTCAAGCGCGAGGATTTGAACCACACCGGCGCCCACAAGATCAACAACACCATCGGACAGGCATTGCTCGCCCGCCGCATGGGCAAGAAACGGCTGATCGCCGAGACCGGCGCGGGGATGCACGGCGTCGCCACGGCGACGGTCGCCGCGCTCTTCGGCATGGAGTGCGACGTCTTCATGGGCGCGGTGGACGTCGCCCGGCAGGCGCCGAACGTCGAGCGGATGAAGACGCTCGGCGCCCGGGTGATCGCGGTGGAGTCCGGCTCCGCCACGCTCAAGGATGCGATGAACGAGGCGATTCGCGACTGGGTCGCCACCGAGGAGGACACCTTCTATGTGATCGGCACGGTGGCGGGGCCGCACCCTTATCCGGCGATCGTCCGCGACTTCCAGTCGGTGATCGGCGTGGAGAGCCGCCGCCAGATTCTGGAGAAGGCCGGCCGTCTCCCCGACGAGGTGATCGCCTGCGTCGGCGGCGGAAGCAACGCGATGGGCATGTTCGCCGGATTCCTGAGTGATGAAGGCGTCCGGCTCACCGGCGTCGAGGCGGGCGGGGAGGGGGTCGAAACCGGCCGCCACGCCGCCAGCATCTGCGGCGGACAGGTCGGCGTCCTTCACGGCAGCAAGACCTATCTATTGCAGACCGATGACGGGCAGATCGTCGAAACCCATTCGGTTTCCGCCGGACTGGATTATCCCGGCGTCGGTCCCGAACACAGCTTCCTTGCCGACTCCGGGCGGGTCCGCTACGTGGCGGTCAACGATCCCGAAGCGGTGGCGGCCTTCGACACGCTCTCGCATCTGGAGGGAATCATTCCCGCACTCGAATCGAGCCACGCGGTGGCGGAGGCGCTCCGCATCGCCCCGGAACTCGGGCCGGAGGGAATTGTTCTCGTCTGCCTCTCCGGGCGCGGCGACAAGGATATGGACAACATCAGACAGTACAAGGAAAAAATGGGGATTCTCTGAATTATGAATACACGCATCAACCGTTGTTTCGAACGCTGCCGCGCCGAAGGCCGGAGCGCATTGATCGTTTACGCAACCGTCGGCTGTCCGACGCCGGAGGAGAGTGAGGCGCTGATCGACCGCCTGATCGACGCCGGTGCGGATATGGTGGAGCTGGGGGTGCCCTTCTCCGACCCGATGGCAGATGGGCCGGTGATCCAGCATGCCGAGCAGGTCGCCCTCGCCGCGGGAACCACCTTGAAGAAGGTGCTCGAAATCGCCGGGCGTATCCGGGCGCGCCATCCGGAGACGCCGCTGGTGCTCTTCTCCTACTACAACGTCCTCTTCCACTACGGGCTGGACCGGCTCGGCGCGGCACTGCGCGAGACGGAGATCGACGGACTGCTCGTCGTCGATCTGCCGCTGGAGGAGCGGAGCGAAATCGAGCCGCTCTGCCGCACTTCCGGCGTTGAGCTGATTCCGCTGGTCTCTCCGGCGACCTCGCTGGAGCGGGCCGAACGGATCGCCTCCGGTTGCGGCGGCTTCGTCTACTACATCACCGTGCGCGGCGTGACCGGAGTGCGTCAGGCTCTGCCGCCGGAACTGGCCGGCGAGCTGGAAACTCTTCGCGCCCGCCTTCCTCTGCCGGTTGCCGCCGGATTCGGCATTTCTTCGGCGGCGATGGCGAAGGCGGTCGGCGCCCATGCCGATGCCGTGGTGGTCGGCAGTGCGGTCATGCGCAAAGTGCTCGACGAAGGGTGCGATGCCGCTGTCGCGCTGACCGGCGAGCTGGCGGCCGGAGTCCGGGGCCGGGATGCTTGATTTTCCCTCTCCGACCGGCTATCTTATAGCAAGGACAGCAGGACGGGGAGGAATATGGCGGAGGCACAGGCAATTGCGGCGGTTCGGGTGAGCGAAGCGGCCCGCCGTCTGGATGTCTCCGCCGGAACCATCCGCAACTGGTTGCGGACCGGTCTGCTCTCACCGCTGCCCGGCCGACCGGTCGCCATCGCCGCCGATGCGGTGGAGAAGCTCCGGCATGAGCTGGGCAGCGGCAGTTCGATGAAACTGCGCAGCCGCGCCAACAAGCGGCGTGCCAGTGCCGCCTTCGCCCCTTCGGAGTATTCCAGTGACCGGACTTTTTCGCGCCGGCTTGCCGCGGTGGCGGCTTTCGCCCGCTCGCGGCGGCTCAATGTGGAGAAGGTGCTCTGCTTTGCCGCGCTCCGGCTGCTCGCCGAGCGCAAAGAGGTTGAGCTTTCCTCCGCTCTCGCGCCGCTTTTCTGGCGCCGCCGGAATATGGAGCGGATCATGGCGCCGTGGTTGCGGCGTGTCGGCCCGCCCGGGGCGGCGCATTGCCGGGTGTTCGAGCTTGCCGAACCGGGGGCGGAGGGGGATTTTCTCGGCTTTCTCTACCAGTCGCTCTCCCGGACCGGATTGAAGTCGGCGCAGGGCAGTTACTACACCCCCGACCGTCTGGTGGAGGCGTCACTGCGGCCTGCCGCCGGGAGAGTTTCCTCGTTTCTCGACCCCTGCTGCGGCACCGGGAACTATCTCGTGCACGCCGCCCGGGTGCTCCAGCTGCCGCTGGAATCGATCCACGGGGTGGATCTGGATCCCGTGGCCGCGCGGATTGCCCGGCTCAATCTGCTGCTGGAGTTTCCGGAGAAGGATGTCGCGCCCGACGTCCGTTCCGGCAATGCGCTCGGACGCATCCGTCTGCCGCAGGTTGACTTTATCGCGACCAATCCGCCGTGGGGAGCGTTTCGCGGCGCGCCGCCGCGCGGGGAGGAGTTCGCCGGACTTGCCGGGCGGGAACGCTTCTCCTTCTTCATCGCCCGCGCACTCTCGCGGCTGCCGGAGGGGGGACGGCTGTCGATGATTCTGCCGGAATCGATCCTGAACATCCGGGCGCACGCCGACATCCGTTCGCTGATCGCCGCCCGGAGCCGGATTGAGCGGATTGAACCGCTGGGGCGTTCATTTTCCGGCGTGTTCACTGCCACTATCCGGCTGGATCTGGTCCGGCGAGGAGCGGGGACGTTGACCGGCGGAGCGGTCTGGCACCCGGTGGCGGAGGAGGACCGTACACTGCTGGAGAAAATTTTCGCCGTGCCGCACCGGACGTTGAAAGGGAACGCCCTCTGGGCGCTCGGCATCGTCACCGGTGACAACCGCCGTTTTCTCGCCGACGCGCCGGAGCCGGGGGCGGAGCCGATTCTGCGCGGCAGTGACATTCAGCCGTTTTCGATCGGCGCGCCGCGCCGTTTTCTCCGGCTCGGAATCGGGAAGTTTCAGCAGGCCGCGCCGCTCGCATTCTACCGCACGCCCGGGAAATTGATCTACCGTTTCATCGCCGACCGGCCGGTATTCGCGCTCGACCGCGCCGGAGTTCTCACGCTCAACAGCGCGAATCTCCTGATTCCCCGCCTGTCCGGGGTGACGGCGGAGGCGATTGTGGCGCTCTTCAACTCCACGCTCTTCGGTTATCTGTTCCGCCGCCGTTTCGCGACGCACAAGGTACTGCGCGGCGACCTGGAGGAGCTGCCGGTTCCGGAGGCGGAGCCTGCTGTTTTCGCCCGACTCGGAGAATTGGCCGATTCCGCCGGAAATCTGCCGGAGATCGACCGGATCGTCTTCGACCTCTTCCACCTCACCGCGGAGGAGCGGGCGCGGGTGCTCTCTTCGCGCTGACGAAAAAAAGCGCCTCCTCCCGCCGGGGGAGAAGGCGCGGTGCCGATTTTTCGATGAAATCAGTACTTCTGGTCGGCGTAGTTGACCCAGCCGCCCGCCTTGACCAGTTCGAGGTCGAAGGCTCCGGCGGTGAAGGAGTACTTTCGGGTCTCTTTGCCGTTGGTGATGGTGAAGCTGTGCCCGTCGAAGTCGGTGGTGAGCTCCGCATCGGTTCCGGCGAAGGTGCGGAAGATCTCGTCGATCGTCGCCTTGTCGAGCTGAATCGCCATCAGTCCGCAGTTGAACATGTTCTGGCGGAAGATGCGCGCGAAGTTCTCGGCGATGACCAGATTGATGCCGTTGCATTCGAGCACCCACGGCGCATGTTCCCGGCTGGAACCACAGCCGAAGTTCGCCCGGGTGACGATGACGCTCTTGCCGGCGATGTCCTTTTTCGGGTCGAAGCCGGGCAGGTTGAGATCCTCGAGGCAGTAGGGCTTCAGGGCGGCCTTGGTCAGTTCCGTCAGATACTTGGCCGGAATGATCTCGTCGGTGTTGATATCCGAACGGTCGAGGAAGAGAATTTTTCCGTTGAAGTTTTTCATTTTGACAGTCGCCTTCATTTATTTCTTGAAGAGGGGCGAATTGGTGATCACACCGGCGATGGCGGTCGCCGCGGCGGTCGCCGGGCTCATCAGGTGAACCATGCCGCCTTTGCCCATGCGTCCGTTGAAGTTGCGGTTGGTGGTCGAGGCGCAGGATTCGCCCGAGGCCAGCACGCCGTTGCTCATGCCGAGGCAGGCGCCGCAGGTCGGATTGGTCACGCAGAACCCGGCATCCATGAAGATCGCGATCAGCCCTTCGGCGAGCGCGTCGCGGTAGATCTTCGGCGTCGCCGGCGAGACGATGGCGCGGAGATTCGGGCTGATGTGTTTGCCCTTGAGGATTCCGGCGGCGATCCGGAGGTCTTCGAGCCGGCCGTTGGTGCAGCTGCCGATGTAGACCTGGTTGACCGGGGTGCCCTCCATTTCACGCACGGTGCGGACCTGGTCCGGCTTGTAGTTGATCGTCACCATCGGTTCGAGGTTCGAAACGTCGAATTCGACCGTGTCGGCGTAGACCGCGTCGGCGTCGGGCCGCCACTTCGAGTATTCGGCGAGCGCCTCTTCGCGGCTCTTGAACTCCTCCTTGATGAAGGGCCAGAGGAAATCGACCGTCACCATGTCCGGATAGCAGATGCCGCAGGTGGCGCCCGCTTCAATCGCCATGTTGCAGAGCGTCATGCGCGCATCCATCTGCATGGCGTCGACCACCGGACCTGCGAACTCGATCACCTTGTCGGTGGCGCCGTTGACGGTGAGCTTGCCGATGACCGCGAGGATCACATCCTTGGCGAAGACGCCGGGCTGGAGCTTGCCGGTGAGGTTCACCTTGATCGTTTCGGGTTCGCGCATCGTGCACACCCCTTTGAGAATGCCCACTTCGAGGTCGGTGGTGCCGACGCCCGCGGCGAACGCGCCGAACGCGCCGTGGGTGCAGGTGTGGGAGTCACCCATGATGACGGTGTAGCCGGGGCGGACAAATCCCTTTTCCGGGAAGAGCGCGTGGCAGACGCCGTTTGCGCCGATGTCGAAGAAGTCCTTGATGCCGTGGCGGCGCGCCCACTCGCGCATGGTCTTGCCCTGCTCGGCGGTCTTGGAATCCTTCGCCGGGGTCACGTGGTCGATGACCGCCTTGATTTTCGTCGGGTCGAACACCCGGTCCTTGCCGATGGCGACCAGATCGTTGATGGCGATCGGCGTGGTGATTTCGTGGCAGAAGACGCGGTCGAGACTGAGGACCCAGACGCCGTCCGCCGGCTTGTCGACGACATGCGCGTCGAAGATTTTCTGAGCGGTTGTTTTGCCCATTTCGGAAACTCCTTCCGTTGTTGTTTCTGTACACTCCTTACTATAGCACGGCTTGTGGAAAATTCAATATTTTTATAAAAATTAAATATATTTAACAAAAGTGGGATTTTCTGCTCTTCTGAGGTCCGGGAGAGGGCGGAGAAGAGGGGCAGGGGAATAAATATAATGAACCGCCGTCCTGAGCGGGGCGGCGGTTCCGGGAGCGATCTGACGCGGGCGGGGAGGCGGGTCACACCTCCAGCACGTTCACGCCGAAGCCGGTGAGAATCTTCGCCAGCGTTTCACGGCGTTCCGGCGACGGGGAGGGGACATCCGGCAGGGTCACCGCGTGACCGATCGACTCATATTTCGAGCGGGCGAACGCGTGGTAGGCGAGCAGACGGACGCCGACAAGATGGCGCAGCCCGGCGAGAAACCGCCCGGCGGCGGCGAACTCCTCCGGCGAATCGTTCAACCCGGGAACCACCGGCATGCGGATTTCGATGGGGACGCCGGTTTCGTCGAGCGTGCGCAAATTTTCGAGAATCCGTTCGTTGCCCCGTCCGGTCAGGCGACGGTGAAGGTCGGAATCCATCGCCTTGATGTCATAGAGAAAGAGTCCGGTGTGCGGAAGTACCGTTTCGAACGCCTTCCACGGTACTTCGCCGCAGGTATCCACCGCACAGGGAATCTTCTCGGCGTTAAGAGGTTCGAAAAGCTCCGCGCAGAACTCCGGGTGGAGCAGCGGTTCGCCTCCGGAGACGGTGACTCCGCCGCCGCTTTCGGCGTAGAAGACCCGGTCGCGGAGCACTTCAGCCAGCACCGCCTCGACCGTCATCTCCTGCCCGTAGAGGGTCAGCGCGTCGAAGAGGCACGCTTCGACACAGCGGCCGCAGCCGATGCAGTTCTTCCGGTCGATGGTGTGAAGGTTCCCTTCGACGTGGTGGCAGGAACAGACGGCGGCGCAGGCGCCGCAGCCGACGCACTTGCCCTGCCGCAGCGCGATTTCCGGTTCCGGGCGGACGCTCTCCGGATTGTGACACCAGAGACAGCGCAGCGGGCACCCCTTCAGAAACACGGTGGAGCGGATTCCCGGTCCGTCATGGACGGCCAGATGTTTGATGCCGACGATGCGAACCGGGTTCATTCCTGCACCTCCGCCTGACGGATGAAGGCGTCCTGCTCCTCCGGCGAGAGGTCGATGAAGCGGCTGTTCCAGCCGCAGACCCGGACCTGCACGTCGGAGTGTTTTTCCGGCTCCTTCTGCGCTTCGCGCAATTCATCGGCGTCCAGAATGTTGAACTGCACTGTGAGTCCGCCGGAGGCGAAGTAGCCGCGCACCAGACCGGCGATCACCTTCGCCCCGTCCGGACCGGAGACCGCGCTCGGGTGGAGCAGAATGTCCAGCACCGCTCCGTCCGGAGACTCCGCCTGATCGAGCGAGGCGGCCGAGTTCATCAGCGCAAGCGGACCATGTTTCTCCATGCCGATCGAGGCGCCGAGGTTGCGGGAGAGGGGTTCTCCGGCAAACCGGCCGTCCGGCGTGGCGGCGCACTTCTTCCCGAAGGTGAAGTTGTGGTCGATCGACCAGAGGCCGAGCTGGAAGGTGCCGCCCCGGGTGTTGGGGGTGCGGTTGATCTTCTTCGCGAGAAACTCCACAATCCGCTGCCCGGCGGTGTCGGCCTCCGGATGGTTGTTGCCCCACTTCGGCGACCGCTTGAGCGCCTGCTGGCGCAGGGGTTCGGCGCCCTGCCAGTTGCGGTGCAGCGCGTCGGAGAGCTGAGCAACGGTGCAGAGTTTGCGATCGTCAACCAGCGTCTTCACCGCCATCAGGGAGTCGACCACGGTGCCGAGTCCACAGCACATGACGCCGCTGGAGTTGTAGCGGGTGCCGGCGTCGGATACGTCGCGTCCCGATTCGATGCAGTCGCGCATGGTGCCGGAGAGCAGCGGGGAGGGGTTGATCTCCTTCCAGACGCGCTCATGGGCATTGGTGTTCTCCATCACGCGGGTGAGCATTGCGTCGAGCTGGCGGAAGTATTCCGCTTCGAACTCCTTCGCGTCGGCGGGGAGGCCGCACTCCGGGCCGAGCCGGACGCCGTCGAAGGTGCAGCCGTTGTTGAGGACCGCCTCCAGCGGTTTGACCAGATTGCCCCAGGCGGCCATCGAACAGCACATTTCACGCCCCATGATCGCCGGTTCATAGCAGCCGATCAGCACGTAGCGGCAGAGGTCCTGCTCCTCCTTGCCGCGACGGCGGAACATGTCGAAGGCGACCTCGTCGTTGCTGAACACCACCGCGGTCCGGCCGGTGCGGACGCATTCGGCCACCTGCAGGAGATTCTTCTCGGGCGTGCCCTTGTGGACGCGGAACGACAATTTCGGATTGATCCGGTTCAGCTCCCGGTGGACCTCGAAGCAGAGTTCGGTGAGTTCATTGCAGCCGTCGACGCCGGGGGAAGCGAGACCGCCGAAGCAGAAGTTCTTGCCGTTCGGATGCATCTGGGCATAAAACTTCGTCCAGTAGAATTTGAGCAGCTCCTTCGCCTCTTCGCGGGTGAGGATTCCGCGCTCCAGGTCGTGGCGGAGGAACGGCACGTACAGCTGGTCGAAGGTCCCCTGCGAACGGACCGGCTCAAGCTCCATCTCCTGACAGGTATCGTAGATGAGCCCGAGCTGAAGTGCCTGTCGCAGCGTCTCCGGCGGACGGTCGGCGATGGCATACATCGTTTCGGCCAGTTCCGGGAGCTGTCTGGCATCGGCCAGTGCCGCGAACCGCAGAATCAATTTGCGCATTGCCTCGAAGACGCAGGCGGCGGCGGCAAGGAAATCCTTCGCCTCCTGATCGTTCGCCTTTTCGAGAGCGGCGAGTGCCCGGTCGCGCAATCCGGCGGGGCCGAGGGAGAGCACGGCGTACCAGTCGGGCGAGGTGTGGCTCTGATCCATCTGAGAGATGAAAATGCCGCCGTCGCCGAAGGCCCGGGTCGACTGAAGCACGGTTGCACAGATATGACTTTCCGCGGCCTTTCTGCATTTGTTATTGAGATCCCAGAGGAGCCCTTTCCCCTCGAGATGGTCGGCGAATCGGTCGAAGGAGTCGATGCCGATTCTGCCGCGGGTGAGAAGAAGGGCGAGCATTTCCGCCTTGAGGCGGATGAGCGGCTTGTCTTGATGCCGAGTTTCGTACTCTTCAAGTTCCTGTTTCAACGTTTTTTCATCCGGACCGCTTTCCGGCTCGGTCACCATCGGGTGGTATTGCTGTTCCAGCCGGGTGCGGACGGTTTCAAATCTGCTTTCCATTTTGGAATCCTCCTGCGTTCCTGCTATTCAGTATACCACGAAATGCGGAAAAATAGAATGAACAAAATGGAGAAAAACATATCTTTTCCAGTATTCTGCTTGATTTTTTTTGCAGAATCTTCTATATTCAACCGTAGAAAACAAGGAGAATGGCATCATGCCGATGACGACGTTTCAGGAACTCAATCTGCAGGCGCACAGCCGACAGCTGAACCTGATTCTGCGGCCGGTTTATTACGGGACGAATCCGGGACGGTGGAAGAGTTGCATGCCGCACAACCGCCTGGTCTGCATTCTGGATTCGGACGGGGCGTGTTCGTTTCAGGATGACGCCGAGACGATTCCGCTGACGCCGGGGCAGTGTGTCTTCGTGCCGGCGTTCCGGGAGATCCTGCACGATCAGAATGAGAGCATGCTTCATTTTTCGGTGCACTTCAATCTGGAGGCGTTTCCCGGGGTCGATCTCTTTCTCCGGCAGAAACGGAGTTACCACGCGGAGAAGCCGGACTGGATCGCCGCAATCCGGCGGATGGTGGAGCTGCGCGACCCGCTTCAATGGGTTGCCGCGCTTCACGCGCTGATCTGGGAGGCGCTGAGCACACTGTTGCGGGAGTCGAATGTGACGGCGGAAAATCTGCTCGGCGGATACAGCCGGTATGAGCCGCTCTTTGAATTTCTGCTCGATCACTGCACGGCCGGCATCGATGTGGCGCAGATGGCGCGGATCATGCATATGAACAAGGAGACCTTCACCAAGAAGTTCATCTATGACACCGGACTCTCGCCGAAACGATTTTTCTCGCGATTGCTGGTGAAGCGGGCGGAACGGATTCTCGCCGGTACGGAGCTCTCCATCCGGGAGGTGGCGGACCAGCTCAACTTCTGCAACGAGTTCTATTTTTCGCGCTTTTTCCGGCGGCATCTGGGCTGTTCGCCGCGGGAGTACCGCAAGCTCTACCGGGTGCTGGCGGGCGACCCGGCGGGCGCGGCGGAGCGTCGGGCGGGGGAGGGGGCGGAACTCGCCTGAGCCTCTCCCCGCGACGCGGTTCCTCCGCTTAGAGGAAGTCGGCGAACGGCACCTTGAGGAAGTAGAATTTCCGGACCGTGTCGATCGCGAGATAGAGCTTCTCCTCCTTTTCGTCGGCGAATCCGTGCGGATAGGCGACCTGGGTGATGGCGGGTTTCCCGTTCGGCTGGAGCGGACCGGAGAACGAGCGTGCCAGCGGCAGTTTCTTCTCCCAGGTGGCGCAGTTGTCGGAACTGACCCAGAGCTCCAGAACGTCGCGGTACGGATGGTCCGGGGTGCAGACGTTGTTGACGAGCACGTGACGGCCGCGGATGCGGTAGATGACGAATTTGGTGCCGGGGTTCGGGATTTCCGAGGGGCGGGCGGGGGTCCAGCTCTTCCCGTAATCGAAGCTCTCGCTCTCCCAGAGGACGGCGGCGGGGTGCTCGTAGCGAACGTACATTTTGAGGTGTCCGGGTTCGAGTTCGGTAACTTCCGGCTCCCAGGCGGATTCGGGAGTTTCGACGGCGCCGTGGAGGGAGAAGCTCTTCCCGCCGTCGGTGGAGCGGATGACGCCGGAGACGAATCCGTTGCCCGGGGCGCGGATGGTATCCCATTTTGTCCGGTTGCAGAACCAGTAGACCGGGAAGATCCAGCTGCCATCGCTGAGCACCTTGCCCTGCCGGACCGAGAAGTTCGCCGGCACGCCCGGAAGCGACACGGGATTGCTCCAGCTTCTGCCGGAATCGTCGGTGAAAGTCAGGAAGGCGCGCAATTCGGCGTAGACGGTTTCGTAGCAGAAGGTCTGGAAGACGGCGAAGGGGCGTTCGCCTTCGGTGAAAAGTTCGGTCCCCCAGGTGCAGCGGAACGGATGGCGGAAGAGCAGTTGCGGCTTCGACCAGGTTTCGCCGTCGTCCTCGCTGCGGATGACGGTGGCGACGTTTTCCGGGGCCGGTTCCTGTTTGCCGCCGGTGTAGAGCAGTGAAACGATCGAGCCGTCCGGCATGCGGCGCGGGGTGGGTTCGCGGCCGAAGAGCCAGGTGGAATCGGCTTCGAACATCGTGGAAACGGGGTAGGCGAATTCAATCCGGTCGACGAGTTCCATGAAAATTCTCCTTGATTTCGATTTCCGGGTTGCTTTATGAACAATATAGGCTATGTTTCAGCAAAGGGCAATTGCAGGAAAGCGGTAATTTCTTTCGATTTTCGACACTATGAATGAATTCGGCGACGAACGGAAAAGGAAGCTGGAGACGCTGTTGGAACCGGCGGCGGAGGAGACGCTCGCCCGGATTGCGCTGGAGACGGAGCCGATTGTGCTCGGCATCACCTTCTGGAACTGTTTCCGGCCGTGGCGTGTACCGGAGCGGCGGATTTGCGACAACTTTTTCTACATGACCGTTTCGGGGGAGGAACAGGTGGAGGTGGCGGGCGAGCGGCGGATTTTCCGGCGCGGCGACGCGATGATCGTGCCGGAGTTCGTGCCGCACGCGTTCGGGCTGGCCGACGGATGCGATGCGTCGAGCCACTTCATCGCCCATGCGCTGGCGGACAACGTCGCCGGGGAGAATCCCTTCGGCTGTTTTGCCACACCCTTTCTGCACCCGGCGCACACCGACGCGGTGCTGGAACGGCTCACCCGGATTGTCGCGTTGCGGAACCATTCGCCCGAGGCGGCACAACGTCTGATGCGTCACCTCTTTCTGGAGTTGATGGAGGAGGAGGCGGCGGCGGGACGGTTTCGCTTTGCGGAGCGCCGCAGAAGCGATGAGCGGATCACCCGTGCACTCGCGTACATCCGCGAAAATTTTTCCGGAAACATCGGGGTTGCCGACATCGCGGCGGCGGTGCATCTGGGGGAGGTGCAGTTGCGCAAACTTTTCCGGCGGGAGATGGGGATGGGGCCGGCCGCCTACCTGCAGCGGGCCCGGCTGATCCATGCGGCGCGGCTGCTGGCGCGATACGATCTGCCGCTGGGGGAGGTGGCGCGCCGTTCGGGATTTTCCGGGGAGTGCTATTTTGCGACGTTGTTCCGGAGCGTCTTCGCCCGGACGCCCGGCCAGTACCGCCGCTACATCCGGGGGCGGTGAAGCGCGGCTGTCGCCGTCGGAGGTTCCGGGGGTGGTGTTCCACGAGCTGGTGGCGCACAAGGGGCTGCGGGAGGTTCTCGCGCCGGATGCGTTCCACTCGATGCTCGATTGGGTCAGCAGCCGTCACGGCGGCGAGGCGCGTTTCCGCGAGATCGCGGAGCGCTACCATCTCGATCTCGATACGGAGAACGGCAGGCGCGAAGCGGCCGAAGAGTACATCGCTCATCTGGCCGAGGAGAGAAATGAAGCGTTGAAACCGTCGTGGTGGCGGGAGTTTCTGGCGCAGGTGAAACAGCTTCTCCGCCGTCTGCCCTATCTCGACCGCGTCCGCTGGAGTGACCGCGAGATCGAGGCGCTGCTGCGCCGTTCCGCCCGGGCGCTGCGGCGGAGAAGCCGCGCCGGGAGAAATGCGGAGATCGGCACCAGAAATTGGTTGCGATTCTCCAGTTCATTGATCAATGATCCGGAGGGAGGGAAAGCGTTTCCCAAGCGGAAGGCATCCACCTATGCCGAGGCGAGAAATCATTTGCGGTCATTGCAGGGGAAGACCTTTGTAAATGCAGATTCCCAAGATGAGGCGAAACTTTCTTTAAATGGAATTAACAAACTGCTCTCGAACAAGGCAAGAGAAAAATCAAACGCCAATGGCTTTACCAATGCGGAACATTTTGAAGCAATTTCCAACATTGATCGTCTGTATGAAAATGCAGTTCTTGTAGAAAGGCGTGAAGATCGCAAAGGGAGTGAACATATTCGTTCCATTAAGCGATTTGCCGCGCCGTTCTATACAGGGAAAACTTTTGCGGAAGCGTATATTACGGTAAAAGAAATTGTAGAAGATGGGAATCGGATCTACTCGCTGGAACTGGATGAATTGAAAAAACCGTCAGCGGTCAACCAAGGTGGTTCGCCTGATCGGATACCACGCCCCGCCGACGGGACCCCCCCGGACACCGTCGCGGATACGACCAAGCAGTATCCAGTGGCCGGGAGCTATAACAAGCTACTCGATAAAACGGAA
>NZ_DBEXAY010000075.1:0-12943 GCF_048170485.1 Victivallis sp.
TCAGATGTTGTGGGACAGCATCTGACTCTGTCCGTATGCGAGGCGCTCCGGAACAGGCATATTTACCAGGATTCGCACAACTATAATCCAACTCAACGAAAAGGAAAAACCGGAAATGGGTAATTTAAAAAAACAATCAACGCAAGCTCAAACAGGAGGACAAAAATGACAATTTCAAAGATGTATGGGACGGCAGTGAATTTTTTGCATTAAAAACAGTCATATTCGCCTGGAGGCGGGTTCCAATTCAGGTATAATCCAAGAAGCAGAATTTTTTCAGTAAAGTACAAGGATATGTCTGAATGATGATTGCCCGGCCTCTTCTTCTGAAATTCACTTGTCAGGCGCTGTGCTCCTCCACTTCGCAGGGAGGCCGGAGAGGCACCCCGATTTCCCCGCTCTTCCGGTTCCGATTGCATCAGGGGCGAAATCCACGCCGACCGTCCCCGGGCCGGACAGTTATGAACTCCGGCTCGCACTCCAGGCCTCGCCGTGCAGGAGGACGGCAGCCGCTATGAACTCCGGGAACAGGACCGGTGCGGGGATTTCACCATCTACTCTACCGCAGGAAATTCTGCTGACGCTCCGGTTGCAAAAGGGTATCAACCGTTTCGTCGGCCGGGTCGCCTCCGGCAGTGACGGCTGGCGTTTCTGGTGCGAAATGATGCAGCTGTAACCGGAATGCGGCACGCGGGAAAACTCATTCACCGCGTGCTCTGTTCCGGCGGCGTTTCCAGAGGCTTCCCAGAAGCGCGATGAACAGCAATCCGCCCGCAACCCCGTAAAGGTATTCCGGCCGCAGTCCGAAGGAAGCTCTTCCGGCGGCCGCAGAGCCGGGCGCGACGACGGGAGCCGGCGGCGGCGGGAGTTCGCTCCCGCGCTTTGCTCCGATGCCGGTCAGGTATGCGACCAGGTTCCGGTGGTTGTTCTGCTCCGCCACATCGAGAACGGTTCTGCCGCCGTGATCGCGCAAGTCGCTCTTCGCTCCACGCTCGATCAGATGGCGGACGATCGACACCGGCGTGCCGCTGCGCGCCATGAAATGCAGTGCCGTCTCCCCTCCGTGGTTCTGCCGATTGAGATCGATGCCCGGATATTCCGTGAAGATCTGGTAGACCGCCAGCGGCGCACGCACCTGCGGCAGGTACATAAGGCAGACGTCGCCGTCGTTGTCCCCCAGATTGGGATCGGCGCCGTACTTCAACAGCATCCGGATCGCCTTTCTCTGCTTCCAGGTTGCGGCGAGGTGAAGCGCGGTGTGACCGCTGCGGTTCTTCTGCTCGATGGGAACTCCCAGTTTGAGCAGCGCTTCGACCATCTCGGCATTGCCGAACCGGGCGGCGACGTGGAGCGGCGCATACCCGTACTCCGGATCGGGCCGGTTCAACGGATCCCCCGCCTCATGAAGCACCTGAAGCAACCGGGGATTTTTCCCGTCCTGCACAATGTTGTAGGCGAACTCGCCCGGATAGTTCTCATGCGCCGCGAAACGGTAGCCGAAACGGACCATCTCCATCGCCACATCCGGCCGGTCAGATTTGCCAGCGACCGCAAACGCGCTCAGAATCTTCCCCCTGTTGCCGCAGTACTCCTGCGGGGAACGATTCAGCCGCCAGCGGGCGTAAAAATCGATCAGAAACTCCCGCTCCTCAACAGAAAGCGACTTCTCACGGATGATCTCCGCCAGCTTCCGGAAGGTTTCCGCATCCGCCTGCCGGGCGAGCAGGCGGCGCTCCAGCGCGCGCAGCGGTTCGGCGAATTTCCCGGTGAAGAGTTTCAACCGCAGCATCTGGTCGTCGAACCAGGGCGTACCGATCTCTTCGGCAAAAAAAGGACGCCACTGCCAGCGGCCGCTCTTGGCGAATTTCTTCGCCCCGCCATACTCCTTCAACGTGGCGGCGGCGTCATCGTAACGCAACTCCGCCATCTCGCGGCTGAAGCGGTGGAAGAGGAAGTTGTTCCACCCGGAGGTGCCCGCCGCCCGTTTGCCGTACTCGTCGAACAGCCGGTTGGAACGCTTCCGGATCTCCGGATTGAGATAGACGTTCTGCCAGCCGATGCCGGGGTAGCCCCAGGCGATCTCGGCGAGACACTGGTAGCCCATCGCCGGAATCGCCAGTTCCCGCCGGGGGCAGTCCATCGCCTCGATGGCGAGCTGTCGGATCAACTCGTGCGAACCGCCCCAGCGCGGCAGAATTCCCCAGAGGATATTGCTGAATCCCGCGCTGTTTTCCGGGTCGTACCAGACCAGTTTTCTGAATGCGTCGATCATCGCCTCCTGATTGGATTCGCCCATCTCCACAGAGATCAGCTGAATGTAGGGATTCACCCGCTCCGGATGGAGCTTCAGCGCGGCGTGAAAATGCTCCCGGGCCGCGCGCAGATTCTTGTGAAAGCCCTTCCACCCCTCCTCCGTCACGGTGTTGGCCCAGCCGCCGCCGCGGCTCTCCCACGCCCAGGCGATGGCGGCGCGCCCCTGCACCATTTCGCGGAACCAGGGGTCGATCTTGTCGCCGAAGGGTTTCAGGCGATTTTCCAGCTCGCCCCAGTAACGGGAACCGCAGCTGCTCTCACGGGAGAGGTGATTGTAGAACCACTGGTAGCAGCACCTGCCGCGCCACTTGCCGGAAAATACGGCCGCTTCGATCTCCGAGACAATCCGGCGGCCGTAACGCTCGAATTCCGGCGTGTTATCCCCCCCAGCCGCTCCGGCAGAACTGCAGCAGAAGAACCCGGCCCAGAAACGACCCCGGCAAAATCCGGGGCAGCTGAGACAGCGCCTTCCGCGCCGCGTCGAACTGGCTGGAACGGTAAAGCCGGGTGATGCGCGCCGCCTCCGCCCAGGGGGTGGTGCGAGGGGTGGACTCCACCTCCTCCGGCTTGAGCGGCGGCAGGTTGCCGCGGTAGTAGTAGTCGAAGAAGGTGCAGATATCGGCATGATCGCCTGTCGGGAACTCCTCCAGAAACAGCTGTTCGTAGGCATCGACCCGGGCCTGGGTCTCCTCGGCGCTGGTCTTGCGGTTCTTCCAGTTGCGGTAGATTCCGGCGAAGGGGTTGTTTCTCTCCGGAAGCGGATTCTCCTCCGGCGGCGGAAGTTGCGCAAGCTGTTCCTCCGAGAGAAAGCGCCGCCGCATCGGCACATCGACGCTGCGGAAGAAGTTGCAAAGTTCCTCCTCCGGCGCGCTGCGGAAGCGGTTCCGGAGAATCGTCTCCACCTCGGGATACTTCTGACTCAGTGCGAGCAGCGACCAGTGGGCGGCAAAGGCGGTAAGGTTGATGTTCTCTTTCTTCCCTTTCGGAATTCGGGAGAGGGCGAGATTCAGGACATCGAAGACATACTCCTCCTTCCCGGAGGCGAAGTACGCTCCCCAGGCAAAATCGGGATCGACGGTAGCGAGCTTCCTGATCTCCTCCATTGAGGGCAGCCGCGCCGGCAGTTCCGGGCCGAACAGCGAACGCACCTTCTCCGCCTGCGCGGGAACGGCGGCGGAAGCGACAGGAAGCAGATATCTCTTCAGCAGAGGATTCCGGAATGTTCCGACGATGTCGAGCCACCCCGCCACCCGGTCGGGATTGGCGCGGCAGAGTTCGAAGAAGAAGCCGGCGATGGGGGGGTATGCGTGCTGATTGAGCGCAGCCGCATCGATTTCGCGCAGCAGGGCGGGAATCGACTCCGGCGCCGGATTCCGATGGTAGGTCTCCAGCTTCTCGCCCGGGGAACTGCTTTCCTCCTCCTTTGCGTACACAGCCGGAACGAAAACTTCCGCCGCCAGGACGGCGGCCGCGGCAATCAGGACAATCCGTTTCATGGGGCCTCCACACGTTTGCGCCGATACAGGCTGTTCCGCCGGGGATTCCCTCCCCCGCCTGTAGTATACCGTCGCACCGGAAATATTTCAACCCTCTGCCGGAAATATTTTGCCGGATTCGCTTCGCTTGACATTCCGGAACGGCTATGATATAGTACTACTTCTCAGACTCCGGTTCGGGAAGAGTGAGGAGGTTTGATATGACAACGGAAATGCAGCTCAGAAAACTGACCGCGGGGAATGACCTCGAACAGTACAACGACCTGCTGCGCTACGCCTTTCAGGTGACCGAGAAGCAGCTTCTGGATTACGGCTGGGAGAATGAAGACATCCGCCAGTCCAAGCTGCCGGTGCTGGAAAAGGCGCGCGTCGTCGGCTGGTTCGATCAGGGGAAACTGGCGTCGCAGTTCGCGGTTTATCCGCTTAAAATGAACATCTTCAACCGGATCTGCCGGGTCGGATTCATCACCAGCGTCGCCACCTATCCGGAATATACCGGGCTCGGATTGATGTCCGTCCTGATGCGGCACAGTCTCGAGGAGATGCGGGAACTCGGCGAATGCCTGGCCATTCTCTACCCCTTCTCGATTCCGCTCTACCGCCACCGGGGGTGGGAGATCATTTCGGATAAGATGTCCTTCCGGATCAAGGACAGTCAGCTGCCGCACAAAATCCGTGCCGGCGGCTGGGTCCGCCGTGTCGAGACCAACCATCCTGATCTCAAGCGGCTCCACAACATCTTCGCCGCCCAGACGCACGGCTGTCTGCTGCGCAACGAACTTGCGTGGGAGGAGTACTGGCGCTGGGATATCGAAGACACCACCATCGCCATCTACTACGACGACAACGCCGCGCCGACCGGATACATGGTCTATTTCATCAAAGACAACGTCATGCACATCAAAGAGATGATCTATCTCGACACCAATGCGTGGATGGGGTTGTGGAAATACATCAGCGCTCATGAATCCATGGTTGACGAGGTCGTCGGCAACAACTACTCCAACGAGTCCATCGCCTTCTGGCTGGAGGACAGCGACATCCGGGAGACGATCCGCCCCTACATCATGGGCCGGATTGTCGATGTGGTGCAGTTCATGGAGCAGTACCGTTTCACGAACTTCCAGGGCGGCGAGGAGTTCACCCTGCGGGTGCGGGATCCGTTTCTGGAATGGAACAATCAGCCGTTCACGGTGCGGATCGATTCCGACGGTTCGGTCAGCGCCGCCCCCGGAGAATCCAGCCGGCCGGTCGAGCTGGACATCGGCACCCTGACCGCGCTGCTGCTCAGCTACAAATCCCCCTCCAGCCTGTTCCGGAAGGGAAGGATCAAAACCGACCCGGAAACGCTGAACCTGCTGGAGCGATTGATCATCAAGGAGAAAGCCTACATCTCCGACTACATCTGACCCGGCGGAACGGCCGGCCGAGTCAGCGGGGCAGCAGCGGGACCAGTTTTGAAAACACCCGCAGCGCGTTCTGATAGAACACTTCGTCGTGGTGGTCCGCCGGAATCAGGCTCTTCACCACCTCGATGTAGTTCTCCAGATTGACCAGCGGCCAGTCCGAGCCGTACATCAGTTTGCCGTAGTCGGAGAGGTAGGCGATCCAGGTCCGGATGTGCTCGAGGTAGCCGCGGTAGTGATCGAAAAACTCCCGCGGCTCAAACTTCCCGACCGCCAGCCCGGAGAGGTCGATGAAGACATTCGGATTCTTCGCCGCCACTTCGGTCGCGTCGACGATCCACGGATTGCCGTAGTGCGCCATCACGAACCGCACCCGCGGGAACTCCACCGCGACCTCATCCACCGTCAGCGGATGGGCGTACTTGAGAATTCCATTCGACGAAGCGGTGTCGCCGGTATGGATCACCACCGGCACATCGTACTTCTCCGCAAGTTCGTAGAACGGATGGTGAATCGGGTCCGCGAGATAACAGCGGTTGTAGCCGGGGTAGAGCTTGATGCCGACGCACTGCTTCATCTGCAGCATCGGTTCGAAGAGCGCCGCGGAACGGCGGGCGTTCTCCGGCGTCAGCGTCCGGCTCTCCACCCCGCAGCAGAAGGCGATGAACTCCGGCTGTCCGTAGCGGACCGGGTCAAACGGGCCGCCGAGATCGACCGCCCGCGGCACGCTCAATCCGTCGACGTCGCCGCCGCGCCCGGCCCCCATCGCCACCGCCATGACGATTCCCAGCCGCTCGAACTCCCGGCGCAGATGTTCCGCGGAGTTCTCGTGTCCGGCCTTCCACGCCGTCTCCCGGAATCCCTCGTGGTCGGTGAAATGAATGTGCACATCGATGATTTTCATGGCAATCAGCTCCTTCTCTTTGCACGCCTTCGGCGCACAGCCGTCACCGCGGGTCCTCGGGGAGGTTCCCCCGGGTCGCGGCGGCGACCGCCAGTTCGTCGCACCGGTTGTTCTCCGCATTCGAGGCGTGCCCGCGCACCCAGACGAACTTCAGCCGGTGCGGCACCATCGCCGCCTCCAGCCGCCGCCAGAGATCGACGTTCAACACCGGCTGTTTGTCGGCCTTGATCCAGCCCCGGCGCTTCCAGTTGGCGAGCCACCGCTTTGAGACGGCGTCCACGAGATAGCGGGAATCCGAATAGAGGGTGATCTCGCACGGTTCGATCAGCTGCTCCAGCGCGGCGATCGCGGCGAAGATCTCCATCCGGTTGTTGGTCGTCTCCCGGAACCCTCCGGAAATCTCCTTCCGGTGCCGCCGGTATTTGAGCACCGCGCCGTATCCGCCCGGACCGGGATTCCCCCGGCAGGCGCCGTCGGTGTAAATTTCAATCTGCTTCACGATCTCTCATTCCTGTTTCGCATGTTGCGCGGCGCGTCTCCGGCGTGGAATCACGTTGCAAGGCTCCCAGCCGCCGGGGTAGAGGCGGCCGAGACGGATTCCGACCGATTCGGCCAGTTCCGCGCAGTTCGAGCAGTTCCGCTCCCGCAACATGGCGAGAAACGCCCGTGCCGCCGCTTCGGCGTCCTCCCGCGCGTCGTGGTGGAGAAAGCGGTGGCCGATGTGCGCCGCCACCGTGTCGAGCCGGTGGTTGGGCAGCTCCGGCCACACCCGGCGGGCGCTCTTGCAGGTGCAGAAAAAGTCGAGCGTCGGATAGTCGAATCCGTACAGTTCCAGCCCTCTCCGGAGCACGCCGATATCGAACGCCGCGTTATGGGCAAGGATCGTCGCCCCCTCCAGCCGGGGCGCGAGCTTCGGCCAGAGATCTCCCCATTCGGGGGCCTCGCGCACCATCGCCGGGGTGATGTGGTGAACCGCGATGTTGAAGCTGCTGAACCAGTTGCATGCGCGCGGCGGCCGCACCAGCGTCCCGCGGGAACACAGCTGCCCGTCCTCCCCGAGAAACGTCAGCCCCACCGCGCAGATGCTGCCGGGATCGGCGTTGGCGGTTTCAAAATCCAGTGCGACGACCATATTTCATACTCCTTCGCCGATAATATACCGCAAAGGAGCGTTTTTTTCCATTGGGAACCAGAGCTGAAACGAGGAATTTCCACCGGATGAATCAGGCTGGACACACTGGCTCGAAACGATCCCGTCGGCAGGTTCCCCCGGAAACGAAACATCCATCGTCTCCCACCAGTTTTCCACCATTGTTGATGTCGTATCGTCTCTTTGATTTTCAATGGTGTTTGATAAATTTTTTGCGCCCCGGAGAAAGTCGCCGAGAGGAATGCATCGGCGATTTTCGCATGTTTCCCGATTGAACTTTCCAGCCGCAAACGATATATTATAGGGAGTACGGATTGCCGCTTCTGTGCAATTTGAGCGGTCGTTTCCGCTGTTTCATCTACTGGGTATTGCAGGAATTTTATATCATGTCGGAAAAACGGGCAGTTGTTTTGTTGAGCGGCGGACTCGACTCCGCCACCGTGCTGGCGATCGCCAGGGCGGAGGGATTCTCCTGTTACGCATTGAGCTTCGATTACGGACAGCGCCACCGCTGTGAGTTGACTGCGGCCGCAAACGTCGCCCGCAGTCTCGGCGCGGCGCTCCACCACACGGTCCGGATCGACCTCCGGCTCTGGGGCGGCTCGGCGCTGACCGACGACGCGATTCCGGTGCCGGACGCGGAGGAGTCGAAGGGAATTCCGATCACCTACGTGCCCGCCCGGAATCTGATCTTCCTCTCCTTCGCCACCGCGTGGGCGGAGGTGCTCGGCGCACGCGACATCTTCATCGGCGTCAACAGCGTGGACTATTCGGGCTATCCGGACTGCCGGCCGAAGTTCATCGAGTCCTTCGCCGAAACCGCCCGCCTCGGCACCTGCGCCGTCGACGAAGGGTGGCGCTATTCGATCAACGCTCCGCTCCAGAATTTGAGCAAGGCGGAAATCATCCGGCGCGGCACCGCGCTCGGCGTGGACTACGCCTTGACCACCAGCTGCTACAATCCGGATGCAGAAGGGCGCTCCTGCGGCAAATGCGCGAGCTGTGCGCTTCGGATCGCCGGATTTCGTGAAGCGGGCGTCCCCGATCCGACCCGTTACAGCAGCAATTAAAAACTGTCGCTCTCACGCACCATCCGCCGGTACCGGTTGAAAATCGAGGCCTTGGCGATGAATCCGTGGAAGGTTCCGGAGGCGTCGCAGACCGGCAGATAGGCGAGATTGTGTTTTTCGAAGTTCGCCATCGCCCAGGCGAGATCGTCGTCGGGCGAGACGATTCCGAGCGGCGGCTCCATCAGGTCAAACACCACCAGGAGGCTGTACACCTTGGGGTTGAGCATCACCGCAAGGATCTTCTCCAGATGGACCACCCCGATCAGCTTGCCGTTGTCGTCGAGCACCGGGAAAATCTCCTCCGGAGTCCGCTCGACCAGCCCGGTCACCTTCTGCAGCGGATCGTTGAGTTTGAGCACGTGGTAGTCGCGCGACAACAGCAGCCGCACCGGCAGCCGGCGCAGCATGGTGCGGTCGCGGTCGTCGTCGAGCAGGTTGTTTTCCACCAGCGCCTTCCGGTAGATGGAGTTCGGCTCGAAGAAGCGCGCCACGAACCACGACACCGACGAGACGATCATCAACGGCACCAGCAGAATGTAACCGCCGGTCACTTCGGCGATGAGGAAGATTCCTGTCAGCGGCGCGCGCATCACCGCGGTGAAGACGCCGCACATGCCGACCGCGACGAAGTTGTACTCCTGCAACTGAATCACGCCGGTCAGGTTGACCAGCCGCGCGAAGGCGAATCCGGTGAAGGCGCCGATGAACATCGACGGCGCGAAGATGCCGCCGTCGCCGCCGGCATCCACCGTCAGCACCGAGGCGATCACCTTGCCAAGAATCACCACCGCGACCAGAATCACCAGCAATGCAGACTGAGAAGGAATCCAGCCGAGCAGCGGAGCGGAGGCGACCAGCCCCGCCATATCGCCGGTGAAGAGCTTCTCAATGTAGAGGTACCCCTGCCCGCGCAGCAGCGGGAACATCAGCAGGATGAGGCAGAGCACACTGCCGCCGGCAAAGAGCCGCAGCCACGGATTGCGGAAGCGGCTCTTGAGCTGGGCGGAGGTGAAGTAAGCGGCCTTGATGACGTAGACGCCGACCAGTGCGCAGAAAATGCCGCAGAGGAAGTAGCAGGGGATGGCGTTCGCCTGCCACGGGGCATTGATCGCGAGGAAGAACTGGTTGTCGCCGATGATCTGGCGCGACACCACCGTGGCGACCGCGCTGGACATGATCATCGGAATCAGCGCCGATACACTGAACTCCGGCAGCAGCACCTCGGCGGCGAACAGGACCCCGGCGATGGGGCTGTCGAAGATGGCGGAGATGGCGGCGGCGGAACCGCAACCGACCAGCAGACTGCGGTGGCGGCGGTCGATGTGGAGAAATCCGGCGCTGTTCGCGCCGATGGCGGCGCCGGTGAGGACGCTAGGGGCCTCCAATCCGGCGGAGCCGCCGAGGCCGACCGAAAGGGCGCTCGAGAGCATATGGTTGAAGAGTTCGACCACCGGGATGCCGGTCCGCCGCCGGTTCAGTGCGAGGATGAGCGGACTCAGACTTTTCGCATATCGCGGTCCGCCCAGATAGCGCTGAACGAGGAAGGAGAGCAGCATACCCGCCAGCGGCAGAACAAGGAGAATGCCGAGCCAGCCGAGGCCGTGGTTGTCATGCGGAGTACCGGCGAGCCAGATGCCGAACGCTTCGAGCCGGGTCACCAGCGTATGGAGCAGAGCGGCAGCAAACGCGGCGGCGCCGCCGATCAGAATTGCCAGCAGAATGATGAGGCTCCGCTCGCCCCAGCGGGTCTGCCAGAACCGGACAGCCCGCAGAATGAACCGGCGATGAAGCCGGAGCAGAAATTTTTTCATCGCTCTCCTGTGTTACCGTGAATCCTATAATATACCACAAAAGAGCCTTCAATGCCAGTTCCGGCGGAAAATTCCTGGAGCGAGGGGACGTCCACCAGCAACATCAGAACAGCCAAGTCGGCTACTACCGTATCCGCTTCTCATTTTCGAAACGGAATAACCGGTCGATAAAACCGGGGCGCCGCTCACGCTTCCCGGGCGGGCGGCGCATACATGGCACCGGGGCAAGAGTCATTCTCCGCATGTGCCCTGTGCCTGTTTGCAAGACGCCAGTCGTCCGCAACAGTCCTTCGACGAAGTTTTCGAACCCGGCACGAGCCTCCGTCATGCGTCTCGTGCCGGCGGAAGCGTCTGCTGGCTTTTCCGGAATGCGCGCGGCGATGTACCGTGGACACGCCGGAATGCATGCGAAAACGCCAGCGGATCGCCGTAGCCGACCCGTTCCGCAATTTGGCCGATGCGCAGCGTGCTGTTTCGCAGAAGTTCCGCGGCGGTTTGCATTCTCAGACCGGTCAGATAGGCGCGGGGCGTCGTCCCGAGATGGCTGCGGAACAAGCGTTCCAGTGTGCCGGCAGTCGTGTTAAGGCGCCGGACAATATCGGAAATATCCTCTTCTCCCGCAATATTGAGGGTGAGAAAACGCCGGGCACGCTCGAAAAGCAAAGATTCCCCATGCGGCACGGAACGCGCTATCAGGTTGAGCAGCTGGTATCCGATGCCGCAGATCTCCGGCTCCGAACCGGGGACCCTGTTTTTCAACAGCGGAATTAATTTGCGGATCTGCACAAGAATTTCTTCGGTGTTTTCAATGAGGATTTTTTCCGGCTCGATCAAACGAAAAGCGGAGAAGATTGCGTGAACCAGTTCTCCCGTGAAGGTGCAGCTGGCTTTGTGACAGAAACCGCACTTTCCGGTCTGCAGCGAAGAGTCATTGCCGGCGACCAGCACGGTCGCTTCGCCGGCCGTCAGAAGCAGCGAAGTATCGCCTTTGACCACCCGCAATTCCCCCTCCAGTACAAATTCAAAGGCGTAGTGCGGGTAATTGATGTGACGGCAGGAAAAGTCCTTGTCAAACACACCGTCCTGCGCCATTGCGGGCCAGAGGGGATATGTACTGTGATACGGCTCGAGCCACGTATTCGCCTGGCGGCCGGCCACGACTTCGGTCTCTCCCGAGTCATGTTTTATGTGATATTGAATTCCCATATTGCATAAAATACCCTTTTTTCTGACAATTGCAATATTATAAACATGTTTTTGTTTATTATAAACATATTTTTGCGGATTTCAATGTTCCTTTTTCCGGAAAGTTGGTGTATAATATTTATAAAGAAACGATCCCGCGAATCAAAAAAAATTGCAGAGAGAGTATTTTCTGCACAAACAACAGGAGCGACCATGAATAAGAATTCAGCGATGCATGAAAGCTGCAGCTTCCGGCGGACAAGATGTTTTACTCTGATAGAACTTTTAGTGAGGACCACTTGTTAAATATACATTTAATATAAATATAATATATCAGGGTACCTCTATTTATTCAAGGATAAATTGAGATACGGCTGGCAAAAAAAGGAACCTCGGAGTATATACAGTTATGAACAATATTGGAGGCGCACATGCTGAACGGACTTTTTGATATATACAATCGTCTGGAGTATCTGACGGAGAACGGTGATATACTGCCGAATCTGAAAAGACTTGTCCCGTGGGAAGATTTTCGCGGAGAACTTGAGGTCATATACGATCATGAACGCAAAAGCAATGCCGGACGCAGACCGTTCGATGTCGTGATGATGTTCAAGATTCTGATTCTGCAATCTCTGTATAATTTGAGCGATGATGAGATGGAATATCAGATCATGGATCGCTTGAGCTTTATGCGTTTTCTCGGACTTGACCTCGACAGTCGCGTTCCGGATGCAAAAACGATTTGGCTGTTCCGCTCAAAACTGGAAGAACATAAACTCACCCGGAAACTGTTTGACAAGTTCAATGCCTTCCTTGCCGAATCCGGTTTTGTGGCTCGCAAGGGACAAATCGTTGATGCGACAATTGTTCGCGTGCCGACTCAGCGTAACACCAGAGAAGAAAATGAGGCTATCAAGGCAGGAAATCCGCCAGTTGAAAACTGGAGTGACGCAAAGAAATGTCAGAAAGACACGGATGCCCGTTGGACGCAGAAACGAGGCAAGAATTATTTCGGTTATAAGAATCATATTGAGGTCGATGTTCAGCACAAGATCATCCGGGATTACAAGATTACGAATGCCGCTGTTCACGACAGCAAAGTGTTTGAGGACATTCTTGATGAAAAGAATACCAGCCGGGATGTTTATGCGGACAGCGCTTATCGTTCCGCAGAGCATGAGGCTGATCTGAAGCAGAGAAAATTCCGTCCGCACCTACAAAGAAAAGGTTGTAAAGGACATCAGTTGACCTCACGGGAGAAGCGGGGAAACCTTACCAGAGCCCGTATTCGTTCGCGGATAGAACATGTCTTCGGAGCCATACACCAGCGAGCCGGAGATGTAATTCTGCGAACAATCGGAATCAGCATGGCAGAAGTGAAACTTGGATTACGCAACATCGCATACAACATGGACAGATTCTGCACTTTGATGCTGCAGAATGCATAAAACGGAGGTTTTTATAGAAAAATTAAACAAAACGTCGGCTTTTTCGGTCGTGGAGACTTGAAAAAGAGAAGTCAGAAAACTAAATGGCAACTCTGAAAAATCCCATTCGGAGATTTTCAGACATGAATAAACGGAATTCCTTTCAAAAAACTATTGA
>NZ_DBEXAY010000076.1:0-3078 GCF_048170485.1 Victivallis sp.
GAACGGAACGCCCGCCCGGCATTTTGACCGACGATTCCGGTGGCGTGCGTGGGAAAGCCGTCATGCACCTCGATAAACCGTTCGATGATGGTACCGGGAGGGGTGAGCAGCATCTTCTCCTGCTGATAGCGGGCGGTCTCCTTTGCGGTGATTTCGGCGCCGAACCGGGCGAGCTGCAGCGGAATCCGGCGGAAGGTGAAATCGAAGATGACATCGCCGGCCGGAGCGCAGTTCAATTGCCATGTTTCGGCGAGTACGGCGCCGTCAGGACGGTACTTGCGGACGATGTCGCGGATCTTCCCGGTCAATTCCGCACCGGTGATGCGGCTCGTCGTGCTGGCGCGGGGGGTGGAGATGGGGGGGACCTTGCCGCCGTTTTTCTCCAGATGTTCCCTGAGCCAGTCGGGATCCACGCCGGGCTGCTTTTTCGCAAAGTGATGGGGAGCGCGCCAGTTCGGGTAGGAGGAACCGCACTGGTCGATGCGGAACCCGTCGATGTCAAAATTTTTCATATAGTAGTCGCATACTGCGAGGATGTACTTCTGCCACTCGCGGGAGCTGTAATCGTAGGCTTCGCCGCGGCGGATCTTGCCGTTCTGTTCGACGATCAGACTCCAGGGGGAGATGCCGCGCGCCTTTGCGGTTGCCGGCTGACCCCCGTGCGGAACGATATCCTGCCAGACCCGGAACCGGTTCGCATGGGCTTTCTTCAGAAACTCCCGATATTCCGCAAAGGTGCCGACATCGGCGCGGAAGCGGTAGTAGTCCGTCGGCGAGTACATCCCGTTGGCGTAATAGGGCGGCAGGAGCCAGATGGAGTTGAAATGGAGATTCCGGATGCGGCGCAGCAACGCGTCGCCATCCCGGCAACCGTCCACACTGCCCAGATTCGGGGTCGGCAGTGTCACGTAGAGCGAGCGGTCGAACACCCAGTCGGGCCGGTTCGCCGGCGGGAGCATGCCGACGTCGCGGAACCACATCCCGGTACTCGTTTGCAACGCATCGGCGAGTGGTCCGGGGTGAATTGCAAGATAGATGTCGCCGATCTGCTGCGGCACTCCCGGTTCGGCCCAGCCGGCGGCGGAGAGGTAGGTCTCGATTCGCGCCGAGTCGCCGAGGGCGCGGTAGCCGGTGCGCGAGGCCTCTTTTCTGCCGTCGAAGGCGAGAACAAGTGTCCGCTCCGGCCGTTGTTCAAGGAACGCAAAATAGCAGTCGAAAACGCCGTTGCGGAATTCGCCGTTTTTCATCTCCTCCAGTTTCCCTGCGCGGTGCGGCGTGAAATCGGGATCGCGGGCCATGGTGCCATACCCGCGGTTGTCACCGAACAGCGTCCCGGGCAGGAGATAGCGGCCCTCTCTCTTCACATAATGGAAGAAGTGGGCGCAGGTGAATTTGACCGGCTTTTTTCCGGTATTTTCCGCGGAAAAGCTGCGGACCAGCCACTTCCCGAAGGTGGTCTGCTCGACAAAACGCCAGCCGGGCGTTTCCAGATGAAGTGCGAGCGTCCCTTTTTCCGGAGAGAACTCCGCCTTCGTCAGCCGGAATTCCCCCAGCGGCCGGGCAGTATGGAGTGAGAAGCCGTTCTGTCGCGCCGGATTGTGGAGGAGGATTTCACCGTCATATTTGAGCTGGAGCCACGCGCCGTTGCCGCCGTCGACCGTCAGCTCCCATTTGCCGTGGCGGAACACCTTCGCCTGCGGCGGCGGAACCGCCTTCTCATAGCGCCCCTTCCGGGCGACGATGGTGACGGTGACGACTTCGTCGCCCTTGACGGCGATCTGCTGGCGGATTCCGCCCCGCTGCCACGCCTCGACTCCCTGCGGAAGCGTCGTTGCTCCGCCGAAAAATGACCAGCCGACCGCATCGCCCGCCGCATTCCGTTCGCGGAAATCACCGTTCCGGATGGTGCAACCGTCGGCGCGAACCGAGAGGTAGTGGACATACGCCTTGTCCGGCTCCTTCATCTTCGGCCGCTGGATGAAACAGCCGCTCAGCTCCAGGATCACTCTGCCGCTCTGTTTCGGCAGAAACGAGAACGAAAAGGTCGTCTCCCCCTCGTCTGGAAATCCCTTCTTCTGGACGTAGAGCGAATATTTGCGCGCCTTTTCTTCCCCCCATTGGATGTTGTGGACATACGTTTCGCCGGGGGCCGGGGCGAGTTCCACCTTGCCTTCGCCGTATACGTTGAGTCGGATTCCCCACTCCGCTGACAGCGTGAGCGTGCAGCTGAGCAGGGCGATTGCGTAGATCAGTTTCATCAATTCTTTCTCCTAGTTCATTGCCGGCATGAAACGCCATTTCTGATCCATACCGGGGCCGGGCGCCGCCCGGAGCACACTCTGCTGGAACCACTCCACATGGCCGTCTCCCAGCACCATGTTCACCCCTCCACTGTGCCGGTTGCCAATGCAGGGGTTGGGGTACGGTTCGGAGTAGGTGCTCTCCGGGTAGATTGTCCGCAGTGCGTTGCTGGTGGATTTGAACCAGTCGGTTGTGTCGCCGAGCATCACTTTGCGCGATGGATGGCGGACCTTCTGAATCTTCATCCGAAAAGGCGAATTCGTATGGTCCCGTGCTCCCATCTGCTGATTCCAGCCGTAGCCGATGGCACAGTAGATTGAGTCTGCGGTTCCGGTTGCGGCAACAATCATCTCATCCGTATAGGAGGGACAGCGAAATACGCCGGAAACCAGACGGCTGTCACTGTATTTGACCAGGCCGACGGCATCCAAGTTGCCGGTGATGCCGACATACGGGGCGAGTTCCCGAGACCAGAAACCGCTTCGGGCGGTGCTGTCGGGTGAGAGCGAAACGGTCAGATATCCTGCTTTATCCATGGTGTACGAGATCAGGGCGGTTCCCAGTTGTTTGCAGTTTGCCGTGCAGGCGATCGCCTTGCTCCTCGCCCGGGCTTTGTTCAATGCGGGCAGCAGCATCGCCGCCAGAATGGCGATGATTGCGATCACCACTATGACCACTTGTTAAATATACAATATGGTGTATATTAAAACAAGTAGAATGAGGAGCAAAAACAATGAAAGCACTGATTTATGCACGGCAGAGCAGCGGGAAGGATGA
>NZ_DBEXAY010000077.1:0-8695 GCF_048170485.1 Victivallis sp.
ATCGCGGGGTGCGTCCGGAGCCTTTTCCCGGAGGGGGGTGAGGCGTCAGAACTCCTCTTCCTCCTCTTCTTCATCGAACTCCTCGTCGTCGAACTCTTCGTCGTCGAATTCCTCGTCATCGAACACGTCGTCATCAAATTCGTCGCGTTCGAATTCGTCTTCGTCATCGAGATCGCTGAAGATGTCCTGTTCTTCGGTATCGTCGTAATCGAGCCCGTCCTCGTCCTCGTCTTCTCCGAGGAACGAAGAGGTCGCGCTGATGACGGAACCGCACTCCGGACAGCAGCCGTCTTCCGCTTCAATCGAACTTTCGCTCACTTCGATATTGCAGTAAGGACATACAGTTGCCATATCTTACCTCCCGGCATGAATTGATCACCTTTCCGAACATTCGGTACTATATTGAGAGTTTCCGATTTGTCAAATCAAAAATTAATTTTTTTTGAAGATATTCCCGGTTTTCAGGAAGGGGAGGGGGCGCTGCCCGTGTCGCGGGAGAGTGTCTGCAGTCGTGCGCGGCGGTGGCGAGGCGAAAAAAAGAGAGAAAAACGTTTCGGCGACGCTTGCAAAAGCTTCTTGATGTTGTTATATTGCTGAATTCAGGTCGGTTTGCAATGTGCCCGGAGACGGGCCGGTTCGAGTGGAACCGGAACAACCCGCAGGTCGTCAGTGGCTGCTTCGGCATTGGAAACCACAAGGCAAGGAAGTTTGAAAATGGCAGAAGTAATTCTGGAGCACGTCTGGAAGATTTACGAAGGCAAAGTGCCTGCCGTAAAAGACGTCAATCTCGAAATCAAGGACCGGGAATTCATGGTTCTGGTCGGCCCCTCCGGCTGTGGAAAATCCACCACGCTGCGCATGATCGCCGGACTCGAAGAGATTTCCAAGGGAGAAATCCGGATCGGGGATCGCATCGTCAACAACGTCGCGCCGAAGGATCGTGATATCGCGATGGTATTTCAGAATTACGCGCTGTATCCGCATATGACGGTTTACGACAACATGGCGTTCGGCCTCAAGTTGCGCAACTTCTCGAAAGAGGACATTCAGGCGCGCGTGATGGAAGCCGCCCGCATTCTCGGCCTGGAGGAGTATCTTGACCGCCGTCCGAAACAGCACTCCGGCGGCCAGCGCCAGCGCGTTGCGGTGGGGCGTGCGATCGTCCGCAAGCCGAAGGCGTTCCTCTTCGACGAGCCGCTTTCGAACCTCGACGCGAAGATGCGTGTTCAGATGCGGACCGAAATTTCGAAGCTGCACCAGCACCTGGAGAGCACGATGATCTACGTGACCCACGACCAGGTCGAGGCCATGACCATGGGGGACCGCATCTGCGTGATGAAGGACGGGGTGATTCAACAGGTTGCCGCGCCGATCGAGCTGTATGACAACCCGTGCAACAAGTTTGTGGCCGGGTTCATCGGGACGCCGCCGATGAACTTCTTCGATGGCGTTCTGGTTCGGAAGGATGGCAAGCTCACCTTCGTCGAGCCCGGGTTCCAGTTTGAGATTCCCGCCGCCTGGAAGGAGCGGCTGGAGCCGTACATCGACAAGAAGATGACCTTCGGTGTCCGGCCGGAAGACATCGGCACGGAACAGGCGGAGGAGGATCCGAACATGCCGCGCGTCCACGCCAGAGTGGAGGTTCTTGAGCCGATGGGTTCCGAGACTTTCGTGTATCTCAACACCGGCGAGAACTCGTTCATCGCCCGGATCGATCCGCACAAGCATGTTTCCGTCGGCCAGCAGATCAACTTTGCGGTCCTGCTGCCGAAGGCGCACATGTTCGACGGCGAGACCGAGAAGGCGATTGTCTGACGCTGTCGGGAAAACGGCGGTTTCCGACCACCGGAGTTTTGCAGACGGATACGGAATTTTTTTCCGTATCCGTTTCCCGTTTCGGAGGAAGGGGCGTTTCTTCTGTTCATCGCGTCAGCAGAAGCACCATCGAGCGGCTGAATTCCGGCAGTTCCATTTCGGTTCCGTGGAGTTCCATGGGGATGGTGTCGCCGGTCCAGGGCAGAAAACATCGAGCCTGCCGGAACGCCCCGCCGGGCAGGGAGCGCAGATCCAGGTTCACGCCTTTCTGAAGTTCCGGCGCGCGGCCCTGTGCCAATTCGCTTTCCCAGCTGTTCTTTGCATCGCGCAGCCAGAGGAGGGTATGGAATTTCCCCTGAAGGCCGTACAGGCGAAAGCATCCGGCGGTCCGGAAAAACGGAGTTGCCTCCTCTCGGACCGGGTCAAATTCGGCCGTCGCCTTGACGAACCGATGGAAATGGAACCAGAGGTTGTGGCGCTCCAGATAGAGCTGATCCCAGTGCCAGAACTGCCCGCACCCGGCGGAACCGGAGAAGAAGGGGGCGAAAAGTCCGTCGTGCAGCAGCGTGCCATGTGTGTCCGCGTCATAGAGACGAGAGGGACGGCTGTGCCGGCTCTCCACCGCGCCCGTCTCCGCGAGAATCGCCGGACGGGCGGGATTGTTCCGCCGCAGCTCTTCGATCGCATCCCGGCAGAGCAGATCCATCGGGCCGCGGCAGATGTCGAGCTCCGCTCCCGGGTCGAGATAGCGGTGTGCCTGACTGTAATCGCATCCATCGAGGGTGCAGAGCCAGCGGTAACGTTCGAGATGGCGGGGGGAATCGAAACTGCCCAGACTTTGCAGGCAGAGCTGATGCGGGAAACAGCGGTGAAGTTCCTGGAGCATGCGTTGCGACCACTCTTTCCAGACGGCCTCCGGAGCGCTGACCGTGTTGATCTCATTCCACAATTCCCACGCCATGACCGCAGGCTCCTCCGAAAAGTGACGGCTCAACAGCTCCAGCTTGCGGATGAAGTGTTTCCGGCCGGCCTCGGAGGTCATGAATTCTGGTACACTGTCGGCGAATCCGCCGTTATCTTTCCGGTGGACCGGGTTTTCAAAGTTTGCCGCTCCGGGGAAAAGCTCTTCGTCGGTTCCACCGCCCAGGCGGCGAAAATGTTCCAGCGTGAACTTGATCCGCACATTGTTTTCTCTCGCAACCTCCACCAGCGCATGGAGGTTGGCGAGCTTCCGCTCGGAAAAAACATCGGAGCGTTCCGGTTCCAGTTGCAGGAACGGGACCCCCATCCAGACGCGGATGAAATTACCGCCGTTTCGGGCGAACGTGGCAATCTGCCTGCAATAGGTGGCCAAACACGCCTCATCGGTTTGCAGAAACCGCTGAAAGCAGAGGTTTACGCCAACGGGGATGAAAGTGTCGCCGTTGGCGTGTTCAAAATAGTGCGGATTCTTCCGACTGATTCGAATCCAGTCCATAAATCGCATTTACGTCAATGATGTTCTTGATGATGATCTGGAATTCGATCAGAGCAAACGGCCCTTAGCGACTCGCTGTTTTATTTAAGGTCTCGACCAAATTCTCCAGATAGAAGAAGGTGGCATAATAGAGCCGAGTGCTGTCAAGCCCGAGAATCATCCGGCGGATCTCCGGCATTGCATTGCGCTTGAGGTCCGCCTCCTCCGACAGAGTGACGATCCAGGCGGCACAGAGGGCCGGTTTGAGCCAGACCTTCTCCTGCGCGACGGCCGGAGATTTTCGAGCCCAGACCTCATACTGTTTCATGGCGAGAGCGGCGGCTTCCTTGCCGTTCTTTTGCGGAGCAAAAGGCGGCATCATCGTGTGCCAGTCCGGAGTGAACCCCTTCCGGTCCGGCGATGGCCGGAACCGCTTGTAATAGGGAATAAGCGATGCGGCGCGCCGGGCGGTGTTGCGCAGAGAAGCGGCATAATACTTCTTCAATTCCGGATCGGTTTCACGAAGATAGAGAATCCGCACCGCGTACTGACAATTGCTCAGAAACCAGGCTGACCAGCCGGCCATGTTCATCGGTCCGGATGCGATGCAGACTTTGCGCTCCCGGCCGTCAGACATTCTGCCGCGGATCAATTCATAATGGAGCTTCTTCCACTTCTCCTCGCCGGTCACCTCATACAGAACACGGGTCGCCGTGGCGATGTGGACACAGGCGGTGTATTCACTGCCGAGCCACCAGCCACGCTCGAAATTCGGGCGGTCACCGGGAATCCGCCAGTTCAGTTTCTGCAACGCTTCCCCCTGCCGGCGAATCCGTTCGATACAGTCTTGCCGCTCTTCCGACGTCGGGATGTCGGTCTCAAGATACCGCCCCAGCCCCAGAAACCACGGGAAATTCTGGTCATTGCTCGAGGCGGCGTAGTGGCACTTTCCGTCGGAACCGACGCCGCGGGCGATGAAGCCGGGAGTGGAGCCTACATCCTGCAGTTTGCAGAGTCCGGCGACCAGCCGGCGCACCTTTTCTCGGTTCTCCGGCGTCTTGTTCCGCTCATACCGGTCGCATTGCGCCACCAGATACATGCCGTTGAAGAAGCCGCCGTTTTCGATCGGCGTCCACCAGCCGAGCGCGTTGGGCCGGTCAGCGGCGCACTCCTCCGGCGTGGGAAGCACGACCTCCCCATCGAGCCCGACATAGTCATACATGAGGTTGTCTTTGCCGATGAAACGGCTCCAGATCGTCTGATTGACCTCGTCCGCCTTGTGGATCAGCTCCTCCTGGCCGCTCAGCGGCAGAACGCCGAGGCAGAGGCAGCACAGAATGAAAACTTGTTTGAACATATCGCTCTCTCCTGAAAACCGCGATGTTTTACTCTTTTACCAGTTCGTACACGGCAATTGCTCCATGCGGCGTTATGTTGCGGGCCGTGAAGTGAAGCTGCCCGTTCCGGCTGGCCGTCTTGACTTCAAACAGACGTTTGCCGCTGAAGGCGCAGGCGAAGAGCTTCACTTTCCCGGCAGTGCGCAGGGAGATTTCCGCTTCGCCGCGACGCATGAGCAGCGGCGTGGTGCCGTAGCGCTCCAGAACGGACATCGCCTGATTGGAAAATTTCGTATTGGTGTTCATCAGAGTTGTCAGATGCAGAATCAGAATCCGTCTGCTCTCCGCAAGTTCTAGCCCGTCGCGCGAGGCGACGAGAACCGCGGCGAAGGCGTATTTGTTGGTCACCGTGGCAAACCCGCCGGACAGGCGGATTCCGGGCGGCGCAACATACCCTTCACTGCGGGAGGTGGCAACCTGAAAACTTCCGGCCCGGCGATTCAGCACCAGTTCTCCGGTGGAGCTGGTGAAACGCTGCTGTTTCTCATCGTATTCCCGCGGAGTGATTGCTCCGTTTTTCAGCAGTTCATCGAAGGATTCACGAATGGAGCGGCAGACAATGACCGGCGATTCCGTCTGGATTTTTTCCGGCACGGAGGTCAGGACTGCTCTGGTTCCGGCGGGCAGAGAGGAGGTGGAAAAAACAGTTCCCGTTCTGCCGATCAACCCGATGCGGCTGACCATCCGGGAGTAATAGCGGGGATACCCACGGCGGCTCAAGGCATCCGGACTCACGTAAAAGGGGTAACTGCTTCGGGAGACCGCCACGTCACCGCGCAGAAAGAAGAGCACTCCCGCCCGTTCGGAGAGCAGGCGCAGAGGATCGTTGGCGATGTCGAAAAAGCAGAGATGACTCTCAGCCTGACGCACCTTTTCCGGCGTCCAGGAGTAATCGAACCGGCAGAGCTGGCTGTAGTCCTGCAACGCCGCATAGGCGCCGGCCAGAAACGCGCCTTCGACGGAGAACGGATTGGGGAATGCATAATCCCATTCCGTAATCGCAAACGGTTTGCCGAAAATCCGGCTGCTGAAAATATTGGAAATTGCCCCCGCATAGTTGGGAATCGCACTCTCCGGATTGACCGAAGCGGGCAGACGCCAGTTCGGCCCCAGAAACAGAGGATGCGCCCAGTAGGAGTGGATGTCGACAAAATCAAAGTGATTCCGCGACAGCGTGGAAGGAATGTCGTTGATGTAGTTGAGATCGGTCAACGGCACCTTCACGCCGAGGTTTCGCACGAAGGCCGAAAGATGCCGCCAGCCGCGCAGATACACCTCGCTCAGAAACCGCTGATAGTATTGATTTCTGTCAGCGGCCGTGACGGCAATCTTTTTCCGCTTCAGATATTTTTCAAATTCCTTCTCGTAAAGGGCACGCGCGAACGAGGAGTTGCTGAGCACCTGAGAAAGGGTGTCTTCGTTGATCAGACTGATCGTGATGATGGCCGGATCCTCCTTCCACGCCAGACCGGTGTACGGGTTGACGTGATTGAGCAGATTGGCGGAAAAGGTCTCCAGATTCTTCATCACGTTCGCATTGATGAAGGCCAGCGCCTTGAATTCGGTCGGGGAAAGGGCACGGTCGGGATACTCCGGGATCTCCCCTTTCTCCAGCTTCCTCGCGGTGAAGAGATCGAGGGTCGTGTAGATGCCCCGTTTGCTGCATTCGGCGATCAGATAGTCCAGCTGGTCCAGCTTTTCCGGGTCGAGAGAGGTGGAACTGCCGTTTTCCCGCTTCACCAGAAGGTTGTCGAAGTGGTGCAGGCGGATCAGATTGTAACCGGTGGCGGCAAGTTCATCCGCCATCCGCCTCGTCAGATCGTGCTCCATGAAGTTCGTCTGACCGATGTTGTTGATTCCATAGAACCGGACCGGTTTCCCGGGGCGCTTCTCGAATTCAAAGTGACTGCCGACGACCTTGAGAAATCCGTGCCGGCCGGCCGGTTTCTCCAGCGTGTCCGAAAAATCGACGATACTGCCCGGGAGGATCTCCTTCTGATTTTTGATCGGCCGCCAGTCAATGTTCGCGGTGATTGTAACCGGCCCCCGGATTTCGGGCACGATGTCCTCATCCGCAATCGTCACAGCGGCGATCATCCAGACGGCGTTTCCGTCACTGTGAAACGTAATCTGCCGGATGGGGCCGCCGGAGAGCTTGAATTTCGACGCATACAGACCGACGGAGGCACAGTCATTTTCTCCGCGCCAGACGGCGACACCTTCACGAAGTTCCCGGGGCGTCCAGAAGTTGGCGGTGTGAACTCCGCTGACGACGGGCAGAATATCACGCGTTCCGTTTTCATAGAGGACGGTGATCTTCCCCACCGGAGTCTCTTTTGTCGGTTCCCAGCCGAGTGCGTTCAGAAGATACAGATATTGCCCGCTTTTTCCCTGCCCGGGAATCGAGGCTTCCTGCGGAAGTTCCGGCCGGGCTTTCCCCCGCAGGGAGATGCAGGTTCTTCCGCCGTTTCCCGCGTGATCCAGAATGCGGAAAAGCAGTCCGCCCCATTTGTGTTCCCCGGCGGGAACCATGCGCAGATCGTTGCCCGGCCCCTGATCGTTCCAGCTCCCCTGATGGTCGTCGGCTCGTTCGTCGCGAAACGCCCGGTTCGCCGCTCCGGAGATCTCCAGCGGGGTGGACTCATAAGGGCGATAGGTCATTTTGCAGGCAAGGCGCGCCTGTTTCACCTTGCCGGAACCATCGGCAAACAGCAGCCGGAGTCCGCAGGATTGGCGCTTGTACCTCCGATTGTCCAGAAGCTGAGCGGAAATGATGCCGGAAATGTTCAAAACTCCGCCATTCATAGGAATCTCAATGGTATTTATCTTGTTTTTCGCCCAGATCCGGTGCTGGGCATTGGCGGAATTCCACGCCTCTCCGAAGCGGACCTCTTTCCCGTTCAGCAGGATGGGGCGTTGTTTCAACACCTCGAAGGGCAGCTCTGCGGAAAGAACCAGACTCTGGGTTTCAATGCCGTCAGGATGGGATAGCTCCAGCTTCAGTTCCGCTTCATTTTCAACGGAAAGTTTCACCGATTCCCGATAAGAGAAACTGCCGCCATGAACTTGAAATGTTCCGTTCCGGACCGTGCCTCCTTCTCCCGGAAAGGTGACGTTTCCGGGATTTTGCGCGGTTCCATTCTTCCAGTCGCGTCCCCAGTGATAGAGGCGGAATGGAATCTCCTCCGCCTTGATTACGCATCCGGGAGTTACAGAAAAGGCACTTTCTCCACCCATTCCAGTCATTACCGTCAGCGCAAGACAGGCGATCAGTAAAATTTTTTCAGTCATGAAAAACCTCGTTCAATACTTAATTCAGGAAAATGGGCACACAGTCCTGCCTGCGGATATACCAGATTTCATTCTCTTCATAGGTCGGGCGGAAAGATGCGGCGTGTCCATCGAAGAAAACGGTGTTGACCCCTGCATCGTTGTGCCGCATATATCCCACATATTTTGTATTATCTGGAACCGGCTGCGGCGATTCCCCCCGGCCTTCGTACTGGACGCTCTCGACGGCATAAGCCGGCCTCCACTGGCCGGCGGTCATCATGCGGTTCGCATCCATCAACAGAGCCCGGGCGGACGGGGAGATTCTTTTTCTCCCCTGATACGAAAGTTTATAACTGGTTTCATGAGACGCATATTTCCCCCAGAGAAGCATGCCGAAAACGTAAGGTTGATCCGACCAGAGACTGTTTTGGAATGAAAACTCCCGAAAGGAGGCCGGGCAGAAACCGCTTTGCAGACTTTTCGTATAGCCTCCGTGCCAGAGAACACCGAACCAGGTTCGATATTCTCCATTGGACTGCAAATTTCTTGGCATGGTAAACATATCTCTATTGTCCTGTGCATAGCTCTGTTGCAGCATGCCGCACTGTTTCAGATTGTTGAGACAGCTGATGCTCTGGCTCTTCTCCCGAGCCTTATTCAAGGCGGGTAAAAGGAGGGCTGCCAGGATGGCAATGATTGCAATAACAATTAATAATTCAATCAAAGTAAATCTGAATGTTTTTTCTTTCCGCAT
>NZ_DBEXAY010000078.1:0-15662 GCF_048170485.1 Victivallis sp.
TAATATAAAACAAAACCAAATCCATTGCCATCTGGCGGGAGGAGATTCATGAACCGGAAACCGTTTTTCGCCTACCGTTCTTTCCAAAAAGAGTTCGATGCCATGCGGGAATTTCACGCGGCCGGGGTCAATCAGTTCTGCGTTTTCCCCGCTCATACCACCAATTCGCTCGGCGAACCCTATTCAGAATATCCCCCCACCTGGCTCGCACCGGAGGTCTACGACTTCGCCCCGTTCGATCAGCAGATCGAAGATGTGAAGAAAATCTCCCCGAATCCGGAAATTCTTTGCATGGTGGACCTCAACTCGCCCTCCTGGCTGGTGCGGCGGCTCAACGTCGCCCACTGCGGTCCTGCCGACAGCTTTCTCTCACTCACCGACGCCCTGTCCTCCCCCGCCTGGTTCGAAGCGACATGCAACTACATGGAATCATTGATCCGCCACGCCGAAGAAAAATACGGCCATTTGATCCAATGCTACATCCTCGCCTGCGGCACCACCGATGAGTGGATGGACTATTCCAACGGCCGCGAATCGCTCCAGAAACTCAATCGCTACCGGGAGTGGGTCAAAGCCCGCGGCGAAGCGGAGCCAGAGTGTATTCCCACCTACGCGCAACGCTTCCACGCCCCCCACAACGGACTGCGCGACCCGCAGCAGGACGCCGATGCACTGCGCTACTGGCAGTTCCACAGTGAACTGGTGGCCGACTCCATCCTCCGGTTCGCCGGGGCGGCCCGCGCCCTGATTCCGGAAGGCAAAGAGATCGGCGTCTTCTACGGTTACGTCCTGGAGCTTGGCACCAAACGCCTGGTTCAGGCAGGTCACCTCGCCTGCGACAAACTTCTCGCTTCGGACCAGATCGATTTTCTCATCAGTCCCGGTTCCTATCAGGATCGCGAGCTCGGCGGCGGCGGCGGCTTCATGATTCCGAACGGTTCGATCCATCTGGCGAAGAAAGGTTATCTGCACGAATGCGACCACAGGACCCACACCGCCAATCTCGAACTGACCAGCTACATCAAACTCACCTGGATGCCGCTGCTCTGGAAAAACGAAACCGAAGACATCGCCGGATTGCGGCGCGAATTCTGCCGCTCCCTCTTCCACGGGACCTCGCTCTGGTGGTTCGACATGTGGGGCAAATTCTTCACCGGCCGGGAAACCCTCCGGGAGATCGCCCGGTTCAAACAGATCTGGGATCGTCTCGCCGACCGGAACCGCCAGCCGGATGCGGAGGTCGCCCTTTTCGTCGATCCGGCCAGCCTCCGGTATGTGAACGATGAATCTGAGAACAGTTTTGCCGGAGCAATCATGCCCCCCCTGCTCCGCTGCTGCAACCGTCTCGGAGCGCCCTATCGGGTCTACACCCTCGCAGACCTCCCCCGGATTCCGGACCTCGACCGCTTCAAGCTGGTGATCCTCCCGGCGCTCTACGAGGTGACGCAGGAGAAGCGCGCTCTGCTGGAGCAATATCTTTTCCGGAAGAATCGGACCATTCTCTGGCTTCATGGCGCCGGTCTCTCCGACGGGGAACGCTGGTCGGAAGCCGCGATGGAAGAGCTGACCGGGTTCCCCCTCGACGCCTCGGGAGGCCCGGTTTCCCGGGGAAGCTGGTTCTCCGCCAGCTGTCCGCAGAGTGACGCGCTCACCCCCGGAATCCTGCGCGATCTCGCCCGTTCCGCGGGAGTGCACCTCTACAGCGATTCTCCGCTGCCGGTCTGGGCCTCGGAGGATCTGCTGATGGTTCACAGTGCGGCGGCCGGCCGTTATGAAATCCACCTTCCCCGGCAGGCCGCGAAGGTGACGGAGCTCTTCAGCAACCGTATCGCTTCGGAACAGAGCGACCGCATTCTCTGCGACTTTGACGGCCCGGGGACCCTCCTGTTCGAACTGCAATACCGCTAGGTCAACGCGCCTCCGGCCGCCATCGGGGAACTGCCATGTCCCTGCCGGGGCGCGCAAACCCGGTCGGTGTGCCCCGGCCGTCGAGGGTGTCGGGGTCGGAAACGGTCGATTCCCTATTGCCGTTTCCGGGGTGTCCCATCCTGGCAACATCGTGTGCAAGGGCATACGACGCCTCCAACTCCCCGCGAAAAAATAGCTCCAACGGTTCCAACCTTTTCCAGAAGAAACAGAAACCGTTGACCGGGGAAACTCTAGGGAGTGTCCGCTCGATGCCCCCTCCTCTCGCCCACGTAATGTTCGCCCGCCGCAGTGCAAGATGAAAAAAAAATCCCCCGGAGTTTCCGCCCCGGGGGATTCTGCTCGCTGGCGATATCGAATTATTTCGACACCGTCGATTCGATCGCCTGCTTGACCGATTTCAGCGTCTGCTCGACCGAATCGTTGCGCGGAATCACGATGTCGCTCACCGTCACCGCGATGGTTCCATCCGCTTCCGGACGCGAACTGAACGCCGCCTCGATGTTGACCTTTTCCGTAAGTCCGCGTTCCTTGACGAATTCCACAATCTTGCCCAGCAGCTGCTGCCCCGGACACTCCTTCTGCTTCGTGCAGATGGTGACGCAGATCGTCGGAGCTCCCTCCTCCGGAGAGTGCATGATCGGACTCTTCGCGTCGAAAAGCTGACTGCGGTTCTTGTACTGCGTGTGCAGACGGGTGTGCGCCTCATGCGACCCGGGACGGCCGCCGAAGCTCTCCGCATAGCACTTGTCCACCCAGAAGTTGTCCTGCGGCTTCTGCACCTGACGCTCCTTGTCGGTGTCGTAGAGGCCGGAGGCACGCTTGGTGCGGAATCCCTCTTCGTTCGAAATCGGCTGTCCGCCGCCGGCCACACAGCCGCCCGGGCAGGCCATCACTTCGACAAAGTCGAATTCCGCACGCCCCGCCTTGATGTCTTCCAGCAGTTTCCGGGCATTGCCGAGACCGTGCACCACGGCAATCCGCAACTTCTTGCCCGCAACCTCGATCACCGCCTCCTTGCGCGGAGCAAGTCCGCGCACCTCGCGGAAGTCAATCTCTTCGAGCGTCTTGCCGCTGACCTTTTCCACGGCGAACCGCAGCGCGGCCTCCATCACGCCGCCGGTCGTACCGAAGATGACGCCGCCGCCGGTGGAGAAGCCGAGCGGCATGTCGAAGGCTTCCGGCTCCAGCTCCTTGAGTTCGATTCCCATCGACTCGATCATCGAGGCAAGCTCGACCGTGGTGAGCACATAATCGACATCCGGACGGCCCTCGTTGCTGAACTTCGGCAGCTGCGCCTCGTACTTCTTCGCCGTGCAGGGCATGACCGAAACCACCACCAGATTTTCCGGCTTCACGCCGAGCTTCGCCGGGAGCGTCTTCCGCGCGACAGCACCGAAAATCGCCTGCGGCGAACGGGTGGTCGACACATTCGGCAACAGTTCCGGATAGAAGGTTTCCGCAAATTTCACCCACGCCGGGCAGCAGCTGGTAAACATCGGCAGCGTCCCGTTGTTGCTCAGCCGGTCGATGAATTCGGTCGCCTCCTCGAAGATCGTCATATCCGCCGCGAAGCAGGTGTCGTAGACGTAGTCGAATCCCATCATTTTCATCGCGGTGACCATCTTGCGGGCAACGTTCTCCCCGGTCGGGAATCCGAAACGCTCGCCCAGCGCCACCCGGACGGCCGGCGCAACCTGCACCACCACCACCTTGTCCGGATCGTAGATCGCGTTCCACACCTTGTCGGCGTCGCTCTTCGCCACAATCGCTCCGGTCGGGCAGACCTGCGCGCACTGGCCGCAGTTGACGCATTCGACGTCGTTGAGGTTGTTGTCAAACGCCGGAACCACACGGGCATTGGCGCCGCGGCTGGCGAAATCCAGCGCGCCGACGCTCTGCACCTCGGAGCAGACCCGGACGCAGTCGCCGCAAAGCACGCACTTGTTCGGATCGCGAACCAGCGACGGGCTGGAGGCATCCAGCGGCAGATTCTTGAGCGACTGCTTGTAACGGACATCCTTCACACCGAGCTTGCGGGCGAGATCCTGCAGCGTGCAGTTCGCACTGCGCTGGCAGGTCGGGCACTCGCGGTTGTGGCTGGCGAGCAGGAGCTCCACGTTGATCTTGCGCATGTTGCGGATCGCACGGGTATCGGTGTGAATCACCATCCCCGGTTCCGGCTTGGTCGAGCACGAGGCCATGATCCCCCGCCCCTGAACCTCCACCAGGCAGAGGCGGCAGGCGCCGTAGATCGACAGCTCGGAATGGTAGCAGAACGTCGGGATGTCAATACCGGCCTTGCGGATGAGCTCGAGCAGATTGCGCTCGCCCGCAATCTCAATCTCGCGGCCGTTGACGGTCAAAGTATTCTTCACTTCACTCATTTTATTTTCTCACTCCAGTGGTAGTTTTGATTACAGGCCGATGATCGCTCCGAACCGGCAGGCCGCCTTGCAGGCGCCGCACTTGATGCACTTGTCGGCGTCGATCACGTGAACCTCGCGGACCTTGCCGCTGATCGCTCCGACCGGGCACTTCTTGGCGCAGGCGGTGCAGCCTTTGCACTTCGAAGCGAGAATTTCCGGCCGCGCCAGCGCCTTGCATTCGCCCGCCGGACAGGTCTTCCGGAAGACGTGCGCCTCATATTCATCGCGGAAGTACCGCAGCGTCGAAAGCACCGGGTTCGGCGCCGTCTTGCCGAGGCCGCAGAGCGAACCGAGCTGAACCGCCTTCGCGGTCTCTTCGAGCAGTTCCAGCGTGTGGCGGTCGGCGCGCCCCTCGATGATGTCGTCGAGCATCGCGAGCATCTGCTTGGTGCCTTCGCGGCAGGGCACGCACTTGCCGCAGGATTCATTCTGGGTGAACTGCATGAAGAAGCGGGCGATCTTGACGATGCAGGTCTGCTTGTTCATCACCACCAGACCGCCGGAACCGACCATCGCGCCGACCGATTTGAGCGAATCGAAATCCATCGGCAGATCGAGCATCTCCGGAGTGAGGCAGCCGCCGGAGGGTCCGCCGATCTGAACCGCCTTGAAATCCTCGTCGGTCACTTCGCCCTTGTTGTTGGTGACGCCGCCGCCGATGTTGTAGACGATTTCGCGCAGCGTGGTGCCGAAGGGAACCTCAATGAGTCCGGTGTTGGCCACGTGACCGGTGAGAGCGAAGGTCTTGGTGCCGGGGGACTTCTCCGTACCGACCGCCTTGTACTGCTCCGGCCCCTTGAAGAAGATGCCGGGAACCGACGCGAGCGTTTCGACGTTGTTGATGACCGTCGGCTTGCCCCACAGTCCGCTCTGGGCCGGGAACGGCGGCTTCGGCCGCGGCATGCCGCGCTTGCCTTCGATCGACGCGATCAGCGCGGTCTCCTCACCGCAGACGAACGCGCCGGCGCCTTCCATCACGTTGACCCGGAAGCAGAAATCCGAACCGAACAGGTGATCGCCCAACAGTCCGGCCTCCTCGGCATCCTTGACCGCCGCCCGCATGCGGGTCACCGCCAGCGGATATTCGGCCCGGACGTACACATACCCCTCATCGGCACCGATGCCGCGCGCGGCGATCATCATGCCTTCGATGACGGCGTGGGGGTTGCCCTCCATGACCGAGCGGTCCATGAACGCACCCGGGTCACCTTCGTCGCCGTTGCAGATCACATACTTCTTATCGTTCTTGCTCGCGAGGGTGAATTTCCACTTGAGACCGGTCGGGAAGCCGCCGCCTCCGCGGCCGCGCAGCCCGGAGTCGATCGCCGTCTGGCAGACCTCTTCCGGAGTCATCTCCAGAATCGCCTTGCGGGCACCGAAGTAACCGCCGCGGGCGATGTATTCGCGCACACAGCCCGGCTCGATCCGGCAGTTGGCCAGCACTACGCGCTTCTGACGGTTGTAGAACGGGATATCGGCGTCGCCCTTGCAGTGAGCGCCGGTCTTCGGGTGCACGTAGAGCAGACGGTCGATCACCTCGCCGCGCTGCAGCGTGCGTTCGACGATCTCCGGAACGTCGGCCACTTTGACCTTGGTGTAGAGGATATCGCCCGGCTCGATGTGAAGCAGCGGCCCCATCTGGCAGAATCCCTGGCAGCCGGATTTCGAAATATAGGTGCCGGTGTGCTCCTCCTCCTTGCGGAGTTCGAGCGTGACGTCGACGCCGGCCTTCTTCAGCGCCTCGGCGAGGGCGTCGCGGACCTCCAGCGAACCGTTGGCGACGCAACCGGTTCCGGCGCAGATGATGATGCGGCGCTGAATTTTGGAGGCGGCCGCCTTGTAATCGTCGCGGATTTTCTCAAGATCGACGGTTTTCTTTGCTTCGATGCTCATATTTTCTGGCTCTCTGTTGGATTGGGATTACTTGTTCGCGGCTTTCTCTTCGGCCATGATCTTCTCGACGATCTCCACCGCGCGCTCCGGGGTGCACTGTCCGTAAACCTCGTCGTTGACCACCATCACCGGGGCGAGGCCGCAGGCGCCGAGGCAGCTGACCGTCTCGATGGTGAAAAGCAGATCGGAGCTGGTGCGCTTGTCCGCCGAAAGATTCAGCCGTTCGTAGAGCGCGTTGAGCAGGCCGTGCGATTTCTTGACGTGGCAGGCGGTGCCGTCGCAGAGCTTGATGATGTACTTGCCCTTGGGCTGCATGGAAAAGTGCGCATAGAAGGTGGCGACGCCGTAGACCCGCGACGGAGGCACGCCGATGCTGGTTGCGACATAGCTGATCATATCCCGGGAGAGATACTTGTAGACCGCCTGCACCTCCTGAAGAATCGGAATCAGCTTCGCTTCCGAGTACCCGTACTTCTCGAGGATCTTGTTGACCGCGGCGAGATGGTCGATCATCGCCTGGGTGGTTTCCATGGTTTCCTGCATTTTCGCTCCTTGGTTGCTTGTATTTGGGTGATTGCTCTATTCTTGTTTCAATCGGAAATTCAATTGCCGTCCTGCTGTTCGAGATCGGCGAGACGCCGGTTCATTTTGACGGAAAGGACCGCCAGCCCGCCGGCGATCACTTCGCGCTGCACCACGACCTCTTCCGGAACTTTCAAACTCACGTTGGCGAAGTTCCAGATCGCCCGGATTCCCCCTGCGACCATGGCGTCGGCCACCTCCTGCGCGAAGGCGGCCGGGACGCAGATGATCCCGATGCGGACCTGAAGCCGGCGGACGAGTTCCTCGAGCCGTTCGACGCCGAAGACGCTCCGCCCGTGGATTTCGGTGCCGATCTTGCCGGGATCGGCGTCGAAGGCGGCGATGATCTTGAGCCCGTACTCTTCGAACCCTTCGTAGCCGAGCAGGGCACTGCCGAGAGAACCGGCGCCGACCAGAATCGCCTCGGACGCATTGTCCCAGTTGAGATAGCTTTTGATCGCCTCGATCAGCTCTTTGACCTTGTAGCCGACGCCGGGCTGGCCGGTGACGCCGGTGACGGCGAGGTCCTTGCGGATGACGATTTCGCCGAGGTTCATGTAGCGGGCGAGTTCAGGAGTGGCGACGATTGAGATTCCAGCCTTCCGCATTTCGGAGAGCTTGTACAGATAGGTGGGCAGACGACGGATTGTCGGAAGTTTCTGGACTTTTACATTTGCCATGAATCGGGGCCGCCCTCTCTAAAAATTAGATGCAGATAAATTCCTTTTACACGACACGAGCCGACCTGGATCCCCTTTCCCCGGAATCCGGTCAGCTCATCAGTCGCATTTCGGCAACACCCGCCGGGTCCGGAACCCGACATTTGCCGCACTCTCTCAGTTTTCCCGCAACTCCGGCGAAATCCCCGGGCCGCGGCACAGGTTCGATAGTTTTTTACCGAACTGTTTTATAAAATACACCCGACCTGCTTCTTTTTCAAGCCCACTTCGATACTTTTTTATCGAAACGATCGATTTTTCACCGAAAAACGGAATGAGAGAAAATTACGGTAGCATGACGATTCCGAAACAGCAACGATTCCGGTGAAGCGGTCCCTTCCCCCATTGAGCGGAACGAACCGCGACGGAGCGGGGAGACTCGGCATCGTTGGCACGTACGGAAAATCCGAGAACCTTCGCCCCCTTCCGGATCGGGAAGCCGCATTCCACCGTATATCCGGTGGAATCCCGGTGTACGCTCCAGCGGAACTCCTCCCGCCGGAGCGAAAGGGAGTCGAGCACGAACTGCCCGGCTCCGCGCTCCTCCGGCAGCAGGAAGAGGCGGATGGTTTCCGCCGTGTAGTTTTCGGCTCCCGAGAGGGGAAAGTTCTGCGGTTCGAAGTCGAGGAAGAGCTCCAGCGAATCGGTCTGCCATGGGGCACGCAGCGGCGACACTCCGGCCCGGGTCGTATCCTCCACGCGGAAACGGCAGACGGCTCGTCCGGCCCGGACCGCGATCGTGCCATTCGCTCTGAGTACGCCATCCGGACTGGCGATGCGGATAACCTCTCCCGCCCGAATCACGGGGTTCTCATATTCCCGCACCGGGAATTGTTCTTCGCTGCCGGAGAAGGAGATCGAAGTCACCGGCACCGCATCCCGGACGGGGAGCCGAAGAACGGCCGACGCGCCTCCGGCGATCGTTCCCTTTCCTTCACCGCCTTTGCCGCCGTTCAACCGAAGCGTGCAGGAAGCGGCTTTCTTCGAACGGTTCCGAAGCGTGATCCAGCGGGTATCGCCCACCTTGCGGACCACCTGTGCGGGCCGGAACGGCTGTTTCCACTCCAGCGAGGTCTGTTTCAACTGCTTCAGGAACTCGGATTCGCCGATTCCTTCCGGCAGGCAGAACAGCGGAGCAGATGAGATCGCCGCCTCCGCCGGAGTGAGCGGATTGCCGTACAGATCCATCACCCGGATGTTCCGCCATCCCGGCGTAAGTCCGGAGAGGCGGCCGTAATTCCAGACCGCCGCAATGAGCGAACGATCTCTGCGGCGGTAGACGTAGCAGACCGTATCCGGTTCCAGGCGGAACTTCGCCAGCGGCTCGGCCCCTTCGAACCAGCGGGCCAGCGCGTTGAACATGACGGCGTTCTCCCCGGGAATCCATTCCGGATTGTTCGGACCCACTTTGATGTGCGGCGAGAGGAGCGGCACCCAGAATGTCGTCAGGTGGATGGAGATTCCCTGCTTCACCCCTTCGCCCAGATCGGTCAGATAGCGGACCGCATTTTCGTCGGCGCGGTAGAAGTCCGGGCTGAACCGGGGGCGTATCCAATCCGCGGTGAAGTAGAGTTCGGTATTCCAGATCGGTTTTGCCGCACCGCCGTAACGGTTCACCATCTCCCGGAACTCCCGGATCATCCGATCGGCGGGAAAGGCGGGGCCGGGGTTCGACCGGCGGAAGGCGGTGGGTGTCGTGCCGGTGCACCGGCAAGGAGGAGAAGCCTCGCTGCCTTCACTGAATCCCGAAAGGAAAAGCGAAAGGTTCCCCGGGTGGAAGAGTTCCCGGAAGAATCGGGGGGACGGAAGATTGATCACCTTCACGCCGATTTGCCCGGCAAGCGCGTTCATCGAATAAACACTGCGGAACGGAGTGTAACCGCAACTGACAGAGAGGAACTGCCTTCTTCCGCTCCGGCTCCGCCCTCCCGGAGAGATTCCGGTTGCAGAACGGAAACGAAGCTCCATTCCAAGTCCGGGGAAACTGCCCGCCAGTTGCCGTGAGACACGTCGAAGGGAGCTCCGCCGCATAAAACCCCATGCGGCGATCAGCGCCACGCGGAGAAAAGAAGTATTCATTCTTCGGACAGTTTGAAATTCCGAATCTCAAACCATCCTTTCTGCCTCCAGTTCACCAGCGCAACGGAAAGACGGTCGGAGCGCGGAACAACCTCCAGGGAAAAGTTCCGCCATTCCGCGTTCAAAGGTGAATTCAGAAAGTTGCGCCGTTCAGGATCGTTGAAATAACCGATCAGCTTCACATCGCCCCGTACCTGAAATTCGAGCCGGTATTTTTTCCCTTTTTTCACACTGAGCGGAGCTGTGCCGATGGTTACGTAACGCTCCGCATTGGAACATTCCACGCGGAGAATCCCATCACCAGGAATACTGAACAGAAACCGATGTTTCCCGTCGGTCGTTTCAAACATCGCCCCTCCGGGAGAGACCCGAAGAGTTCCCCAGCCGAACAGAGTCGAAAATGCGGAAGTCCGGTGAATTTCTTTTTCCACTTTTTTCCGAATAAACCCTTTGGGGGAACCATCGGGGTTCCGCCGGATATGGTGATAGAAGACGCCGCTTTCCTGCGTGGCCAGCAGCAGATCTTCGCCCGCGACGGCCACGACCGCATTGATCGAACGCCCGGGCACGGTTCGATCAAAATCGTAGAACCACCAGTTTTTGCCGCCGTCCTCAGTGAAATAGACGCCTTCATTGGCGGAAACGGTGAATCGTCCGGCCTTCTCACGATCAAAATAGAGGCGTCCCGCGATTCCGGGGAAGGTCTCAAGTTTTTCCCAGGTTCTGCCGTCATCATCGCTGAAAAGGAGGCCGGTTTTTCTTGCGGCGAGCCAGAGGCGGTTGAAAAAAGGATCTGCCTGAAGATCGGCGAGCCCCCACGGCTGCGCCTTGTCGCTCCGGACCGTTTCCCAGCGGCCTTTTTCTTTATTCCAGCGGCAGACGTGATTGTAGACGATGCTCATGCAGACAGGCGTTCCGGCTTTTGATACCGCCAATTCATATCCGCAGACGTTGGTATTTTCGAAAAAACCTTTCCCTTTATGATATGTCAGATCGGGGAGTCCCTCACTCATCCGCGTCCAGTTTTCACCCGCGTCACGGCTGACATAGACTCCGCCGCCCTCCCCATCGGCAAATTCATTTGAGACAGCGAGATAAACGGTTTTTGCATCGGCGGGATCAACGGCGATGGAGCCGCGCACGTAATATCTCTGTCGATTCGGGAGTCCCTGCTGACGCGGAACTTTCCATGTTTTTCCGCCATCGTGCGAAACGGAAACCGTGGATGCCCGCGGTCCGCTCGCATAAATAGTCCCGGGATCGGAAGGAGCGACTTGAAAGAAATTACGTTCATAGCCGAACCCCGGATACGGCGTAAATGTCTCTCCGCCGTCTTTGGAGAGATACCAGGAGTGATCCATCAAGGTAACGAGAAAATTCCGGGTCCCGGGGAGTACAAACGCACTTTTCATTACGACCTGCGACATGCCGGTACTGGTGCAGATCCAGTTCTCACCCGCATCGAAAGTCTGTAAAACATTGTAGAAATCAGTTGCATACCAGTGATTCTGATCGTATGGATCAATCGTAATGCTTCCGGTCGCCTTGAACGCATGATCATCGATAATGTGCGCACCAAGATAATCCCGGGGATCCACCTTCCGGATGTCGATTCGCTTCCACTCGTCACTGCCGTGATCCAGTCGATAAAAGTCTTTGAGCGTGCTGGCGACAACAAGAAAATCTTTTCCGGCGCCGAGCGCCGTGTAGATGTTTTTGTTGCAGTATTTATCGTGATACTTGACAGTCTCTTTATTCAATCCCCTGGAATAATCCGTCCACGTTTTACCGTTATCGGTACTGCGTTTGACTGTCTCGTAATTGAAAAGCGCATAAAGTTCTCCGGGGTTGGAACAGCTCTGAACAAGTTCAGAAGGCGATTCCGATGAAAGTTTCACCCACGTTTTCCCGCCATCTTCCGTCCGGAAAAATCCAACGTCGAACTTTTGCTTCCACAAAGCTGACGGAGCCTTCCATCTGGCAAGAAGAGGTGAGCAGAGCCAGATCCGGCTGGGATTGGTTCTGTCGTAGCGAAGATCCGTCGGATTCAGAGAATGAGTCCAGATGGAATTCCAGGTTTTTCCGTTGTCGGAGCTTTTCATAACACCGTCGTTTCCTCCGACCATGATCTCATCGGGATTTTGCGGATTGCGGTCGATGATGAAACCGGTTGTCCGCCGCATGCCGTTGTCGGTATGGATTCTCCCGACAATTCGGAACGTCTTTCCTCCATCGCAGCTGGCGAGCAGAAAACCTTTCCCAAATTGCCTGCAGCTGACCACTGTGATGAAATGATCCGCGTTCCGGGGATCGACGGAAAGGCCGCGAATCTGATATCCTACCCCGTTCGGGAATGCGCCGTGAAGCATGCGCCAGGTGTTCCCCTTGTCGTCACTGCGGTAAACTCCCGCCATGTCGATATAGGCGTAACAGCGGTCTGGCTTCGAAGGACAGAGTACGACATTCTGTACGTATCCTCCTCCCCAGAAATTTCCGGAAGTCCAGCCGTTGTATGTAAACGGCGGCTCCTCCGCGGCAGTTGCGAAAAGGATCAGGTGCAACACGAGCAGGACTGCTGCCGAAGTTCTTTGTATCCGAGTCATGAAAATTCCTTTCTGTAATTTGTCAGTCGATGTCTCTTGCGTTGTTAATTGCCTCGTCGAATCCCTTGCCGGTATAACTGGCCAGGATCAGGATCTTGTTTTTCGGTCCTCCGTTCCATACCACTTTCATGGCGGTATGTCCGTCGGCATAGAGGAATGTTGCGGCTCCGGAGTGATTCGGCCCGATATCATTGGAATTGATGAGCCAGGAATAGCATCTGCCGTAAAACCACCCCATGTAACTTTCTTTGAAATGCTCATTTGCCTGCTGATTGCTTTCATAATCAGTTTCCGCAACGAGATAATAAGAGGAGGTATTTTTAAGGGAGGAGAGTCGTTTCGGCTGCGTGTTGCCCATCCCTCTCACGAACGCCATCCACGGAACGATGATCCCGTAGCTCAGCCGGTTCCATCCCGAATTGGAAAGCTGTGTCCGGTCGGAAGGACAGATGAAGTTTTTGCATTTTCCGTTCAAAGTCCAGTAGTATTTCCGATTAGGAATGCTGTACAGATAGCTTCCCCAGATCATATCCCAGCTGTTCCCCTGATAGTCGACGGAGGAGAAATCTGTATGGATATAATTGGTCGATTTCGCCGGAATCGGCGCAGTGACGAAACCGCTGCTGTCCACCAGATATTGTCCCATGCCGATTCCCTGCTGCTTCAAATTGTTCACGCACTGGATGCCCTTGGCTTTCTCCCGCGCGGAATGCAGGGCGGGCAGAAGCAATGCAGCCAAGATTGCAATAATAGCAATTACGATAAGAAGTTCTATCAGTGTAAAAGTTGCTCTCCTGCAGAACAAAATTTGCTCTTTTGACATGATTCATCTCCTTCCATTTTCTGTTTTATATCCGCCACCGGAAAATTTATGAACCAGGCTGACATCGATTTCCTCTTCTTCGCTCATTCCTCTTGTCGTACCATCAAATGTAAACAGGCGATCAGCTTTCACAAATCCCTTTTTCAAATACACAGTTCCGGACAGAGACATTTTTTGAATCGACGTACTCCAGTTCGTGCTTCCAGCCGGAATCATCGCCTTCCCAGCGGATACGGACATCATCAAATGTGACATGCTGTGCATGTTTGACGAAAAAGGCACAGTCTTTTGAAGAACGGCCCCACTTGCCGTTTGCATCGACATGGGGAGCCTCGCCGGGACCGCTGTACCGGAATTCCACATTCTTGAACCGGATATTCTCAAGAATTCCGTTTTCGCATCCGATGAGATACGAGGTGGCGGAGGCAGTTCCAAAGATATTGGAAAAGGCGATGTTTCGCTGTGTAATCACCCCTGCCGGCGGAGGCATTTCCTCCGAATTCAGGAGCTTGATGTTGAAGGGACGGTACGCATCCGTCCGAATGTTGTCGAACTGCAGATCGGAAATACAGCGGACCCCGCTTTTTTTCGGATTGTACATGGAAACAAAGCAGATACCGGTCCGTGTCCCCTCCCGGATCATGATATTGCTGAAACAGGCATTTCGGATCTCGCCGGAACCAACTCCGACCCGGATGGCGTTGGCGAATCCGGAACGGAGAATGCAGTTGCCGATCACAATGTTTTCACACGCCTTCGGCCGCCGGAGCCGCGCGGCTCCGGCGCGCAGAGTGAGCGCGTCATCGGCAGTATCGATGAGACAGCCGGAAACGACGACGTTGCGGCAGCAGTCGATATCAATTCCGTCGTTGTTGATTACCAGCGGATGCCCGCTGATCCGCACGCCCGAAACGATCACCTCTTCGCAGCCATGAAGAAACAGATGCCAGTAGGAAGCATTTTTCAGGGAGAGATCGCGGATCTGGACCCCCCGACACTCGGCAAAAAAAATCATCTGCCCCGGGCGTTCGGGATTGCTTTTCAGATGCCATCCCCACTTTTCCGTCATCCAGTAAAGCGCATCGCCGTCGATGCAGCCTTCGCCGGAAAGGGAGATGTTTTCCTGCTCCACAGCAACAATCAGATGCGCGCCGGTTACGGACTCCGCTGAAAACACCGCATTTTGAGGACAGAAATCGTCCGCGTTGTAATCGGCCCGGGAATGACTCGCCCGCAAAACCGCTCCCGCTTCCAGATGCAGTCCGCCGTTGCTTTTCAGGTAGAGGGTTCCGGTCACATAGACTCCCCGGGGGATCCTCACGATTCCGCCGCTGTCGATCGCCCGCTGAATCGCGGCCGTATCATTTGCCGAACCATCACCGACAGCTCCGAAGTCCTTGACATTTACCATAGTCGATCCTCCTTTCGTTCCCGTCACATGCAGCACAACATTTTCCGTCAATCCGTTGCCCGGGCAAAGGGCATTTCCCACGTCAGACAATGCTCATTTTATAATCATAATCGAACATGATGTGTTCAGGAGGGAGCGACGGATCGGCGAGACGTTTCCGGATCTGCGTCACAACCTGTTTCCCGAATTCCTCAAACGGGAACGTAAACAGCATAACTGGTCCCGGTGCATTATCCGGCTTGAACATGAAGGTGGCGATCCGGCACTCTTCCTGAAGGTCAATCCCGTATTTGCGCATGAGATTGATGATCGGCGCGAAGTATTCCAGGGCCGGCGCAATTGCCTGCGGACGGAATCCGGTTTCAAGAAGTTGTTCGAATCCTTCGAGATCATTCAGAAAAAAATGATTGTCGGGAATGTGAATTCCCGATTCCGCAAAGATATCCCGGCAGCCGCGAAAGGTCGTATCATGGTAACGCCTGGTCTGAATAAACAGCACCTTCCTGCGTCCTTCCGCCAGAAGTGCCTCCCCGAGAACACGTCCTTTGCGATACCGGTCCAGCTCAATTCCCGTCAGGCCGGGGAAGGCGACATCCACCGTGATGACCGGCCGGTATTGCTGAATTTTTCGGAGAAGAGGGAGCTGTTTTTCAAAAGGAGCGATGCAAACCAGCACATCGCAACAGATGCTTCGCAGTTCTTCAACGAGATCATTTTCACATTCGGAGAAGAGGTGGATCTGCTGGATCACTGCCGGCATTTTAGCCGCCTCCATCGCAACATGCGCCCCCAGAGTCAAGCGGTAGTACGGTTCGTAAATAATCTTGCCGTCGCCGTCGAGAATTCCGATCAGGGGAGCCTGATATTTCTCCCGTCTTGCCGTCGGAACGGTAAAGGTACCGATTCCGCGGCGGCTGACCAGGAATCCTTCCTTCAACAGCAGTTTCAATTCAAGCTGGGTGGTGCTGCGGGCAATTCCAAGCTCCTGCGCCAAATCCCTGTTGGAAGGGAGGCGTACCGATTCCCCCGCACATTGATAGATCAGATCCATCACATAACGCCGGACACGCATCCGTGCGCTGTCTCGCTTGTTCCCGGTCGCTGAAAGCATGATTTTCCATACCCCCGCATCAATATCGGGCCACCAATCGGGCCTCTTGCTTTTAATTATACAATAAAATAAAAAAAAGTCAAGAG